>JBLNDH010000669.1:0-6654 GCA_050261455.1 Bacillota bacterium | reverse complement strand
TCGGTGAAGGAACTGGTGAAGCACGATCCGTGCGCCGTGGGATACATGTCGTTGGGGCTGGTGGGGCAGGAGCTGAGAGCGTTGAAAGTGGATGGGGTGGAGGCGACGGCGGAACAGGTGATGGCCAAGCGGTATCCGCTGGTGAGGCCGTTCTTGTTTGTGACGAAAGGTTCGCCGAGTGAGCGAGCGCAGGGGTTCATCCGCTATGTGATGTCGACACAGGGGCAGAAACTGCTGGAGAAGGAAGGGCTGGTTCCGATGGTGAAAGGGACGGGCAAATCATGACAAGCATCGTGGTGGAGGCACCGGCCCGCACTGGCCAGAGGCGCAAGATCAACCTGGAAGGGGTGATCAGCACGATCCTGATGTTGCTGGCGATGTCGGCATTGTCGGGGCTGACGTTGATCACGGCGTTTATCTTCAAGGAAGGGGTGCCGATCATCGCGAAGGTGGGCATCCGGCGGTTCATTTTTTCGAACGACTGGTATCCGCTGGAGGGGGATTTCGGGATTTTCCCGATGATCGTGGGGTCGATCGCGGTGACGGGCGGCGCGATGGTGATCGGGGTGATCTTCGGGCTGGGGTGTGCGATTTTTCTGACGCGGTTTTGCCCGCCGAGGATGATTTCGATCATCAAGCCGAGCATCGAGCTGCTGGCGGGGATTCCGTCGGTGGTGTACGGCTTCATCGGGGTGGCGATCCTGGTGCCGTTTATCCGGGACTATCTGGGCGGGCCGGGGTTGTCGGTGCTGGCGTCATCGATTGTGCTGGGGGTGATGGCCTTGCCGACGATCACGAGCATTTCCGTGGATGCGTTGCAGGCGGTGCCCAAGTCGTATGGGGAGGGATCGATTGCGCTGGGGGCGACGGAATGGCAGACGACGCACATGGTGATTCTGAAGGCGGCGCGATCGGGGATCGTGGCGGCGGTCATCCTGGGAATGGGCCGGGCGATCGGGGAGACGATGGCGGTGATCATGGTGGCGGGGAATACGATTGATATTCCGCATTCGATCCTGGATCCGGTGCGGACGCTGACGAGCAATATCGCACTGGAGATGGGGTACGCGGCAGGCGATCACCGCAAGGCGTTGTTTGCGACGGGGGTGACGCTGTTCGTGATCATCATGGTTTTGAACACGGTGGCGATGACGGTTTCGCGGCGGCGGACGACGAAGAAAGCGTAGTTTGTCCGTGGTCCTTGGTCCGTTGTCCTTCGTAGTTGCTGGCAGCATAGGACAAGCCGCAGAGGGCAGAGGATAAGCGGCAAAGGATAGGTGACAGAATAGTGGAGCAGGTTCGGCATGGATGCACAGTTGGCTCCGAACCCTCACCCCAGCCCTCTCCCGGAGTACCGGGCGAGGGGGAAGAGGCGGGAAACCGGCGGGATTGGAAGGATTTGAGGTGATATGAGAGTTGCACCGGCGGTAACGCAGCGAATAGCGGTGTTGGTGATGTGGGGGTTGGCGGCCATCACGCTGGGAGTGCTGGCGTTCATTATTGCATTCATTCTGGTGCAGGGGTTGCCGCATCTGACGTGGACGTTTCTGAGCGAATCGCCGCAGTCGATGGGACGGGAAGGCGGGGTGCTGCCGATGATTGTGGGGACGATCTGGGTAGCGGGGCTGGCGGTGCTGATCGCGGCGCCGGTGGGGGTGGCGACGGCGGTGTATTTGACGGAGTACACGCGCGAGAGCCGGCTGACGGCGGTGATTCAGTTCGGGGCGGATTGTCTGGCGGGGATTCCTTCGATCATTTTCGGGCTGTTCGGGTTCGTGTTTTTCGGGATCACGCTGGGGATGGGGTTCTCGATTCTGTCAGGAGCGCTGACGCTGGCGCTGATGGTGCTGCCGACGATCATTCGGACGAGCGAGGAGGCGATTCGGGCGGTGCCGAGGAGCTATCGCGATGTCAGCTATGGGCTGGGATCCACGCGGTGGCAGATGGTGACGTGGGTGGTGTTGCGGTGTGCGCTGCCGGGCATTTGCACGGGGATCGTGCTATCGATGGGGCGAAGCATCAGCGAGACGGCGGCGGTGATGCTGACGGCGGGATCGGCGCTGCGGCTGCCGCATTCGATCTTTGATTCGTCGCGGACGCTGGCGCTGCACTTTTACATCCTATCGCGGGAAGGGATCTCGATGGCCAATGCGTATGCGACGGCATCGGCACTGATCCTGGCGATTCTGATCATCAACCTGGTTGCGTATTGGTTGATGCGGCAGCTGGTCACAAAGGCGGTGTAGGCGATGACGCAGACGATTAGCAGCAAGGCGACGGCGGCGCGAATGGCGGAAAGCCCAGCGCCCAAGATGCGTGTGGAGGGATTCAGCGCCTGGTTTGGTGACACACAGGTGCTCAGGGACATCAGCCTGGAAGTGCGTCCGCGGGAACGGCTGGCGATCATTGGGCCGGCCAGCAGCGGCAAGACGACGTTTCTGCGCAGCCTGAACCGATTGAACGATCTGGATCACGACTTTACGCGGTCGGGGCGAATTGCGCTGGATGGGCAGGACATTTACGATCCGACGATGGACGTGGCGGTGTTGAGGCGGCGGGTGGGGATGGTGTATGCGGTGCCGATTCCGTTGCCGTGGAGCATTTACGACAACATTGCCTATGGGCCGAGGCTGGCGGGGATTCGCGATCGGGCCCGGCTGGATGAGATCGTGGAGTCGTCGCTGCAGAGCGCGATCCTGTGGGATGAGGTGAAGGACCGGCTACGGACGCTGGGGACGAATCTTTCGGGCGGGCAGCAGCAGCGGTTGTGCCTGGCGAGGGTGCTGGCACTGGAGCCGGAGATTCTGCTGCTGGACGAGCCCTGCTCGGGGCTGGATCCGATTTCCACGGCGAAGATCGAAGATGCGATGCTGGAATTGAAGAGCAAGTATTCCATCGTGCTGGTGACGAATAACACCAAACAGGCGGCGAGGGCGTCGGATCGAACGGCGTTTTTTCTGATGGGCGAGGTGGTGGAATGCGGGCCGACGAAGCAGATGTTCACGAATCCGAATCAGCAGAAGACCAGTGATTACATCACGGGGCATTTTGGATGAAGAAAGCGACGCAGCGACAGAGCGACGAAGCGACGGAGGGGAGAGGACGAAAGCGAGAAGGCGGGAAAGGGCGAAGGGGCGAGAGAAGGGGAGGAAGCGAAAGAGCGACGAAGGGTGTGTATGAGTGAGTACAAGATTCAGTCGTCGAATTTGAACCTTCACTATGGGACGTTTCATGCGCTGAAAGGTGTGAATATTTCCATTCGGCCACGGATGATCACGGCGATCATTGGGCCATCGGGGTGTGGGAAATCGACGTTGCTGCGCTGCTTCAACCGGATGAACGAGCGGATTGTGGGGGTGCGGATTGAGGGACAGATTCTCCTGGATGGGGAGAACATTTACCGAGCGGGGAATGACCTGACGCGGCTGCGCAAGCGGGTGGGGATGGTGTTTCAGAGGCCGAATCCGTTTCCATTGTCGGTGTTTGACAATGTGGCGTATGGGCTCCGAGTGCATGGGATTACGAAACGGGCGGAATTGGAGGAAATCGTCGAGCGGAGCATGCAGGCGACGTTCCTGTGGGATGATCTGAAGGACAAGTTGAATCATGCGGCATTGGATTTGTCGGCGGAGCAGCAGCAGCGGCTGTGTATCTCGCGGCTGGTGGCGGTGGAGCCGGAGGTGTTGTTGATGGACGAGCCGTGCTCGGCGCTGGATCCGATTGCCACGGAGCACATCGAGGAACTGATGCGGGGATTGGCGGAGAAGTACACGATCATCATCGTGACGCACAACATGCAGCAGGCGGCGCGGGTGTCGCAGGAGACGGGGTTCATGCTGCTGGGGGAACTGGTGGAATTCGGGACGACGGCGCGGATGTTCACCAATCCAAAGGATCAGCGGACGGAGGATTATGTGACGGGAAGGTATGGGTGATAGGGGGAATATCGTGGGGGAGCAGAGCTAAACGAGGAAAGTGAGAACGATGAACGAGGAACGATGAATGATGAATTGGGCGAGATAGGTCCACCGAGAAGGAAAAAGAGGCGGTTGGAAGCAGCCTGGTGACACACGAAGGGAGGGAGCACTTTCGTTATGGAGAGGGTTCATCTAGCGAGGGTTGCAGCATAAAGGAGTTTGATTGTGGATACGCATCACCGCACGTTTGATAACTCACTGGAGCAGCTCAAGAAGAGGCTGCTTCATATGGCGGAGAGCGCGGAAACGATGATCGATAAGGCGATCGCGGAGCTGGTTCAGCGGGAGGAGGGGCTGGCGGGGGATGTGCCGAAGCTGGAGGACGAGGTCAATCACCTGCAGATCGAGATCGACGAGGCGGCGTTCAGCCTGATCGCGACGCAGCAGCCGGTGGCGGCGGATCTGCGGTTTCTGGTGGCGGCGACGAAGATCAACAGCGAATTGGAACGGATTGGGGATCTGGTGATCAACGTGACGCAGAACGTGCAGGTTCTGCTGCAACAGCCGCAGTTGAAGCCGCTGATCGACATTCCGCGGATGGCGGATTTGGCGCGGAAGATGGTGCGGGAGGGCATTGATGCGTTTCTGCGGCGAGATCCGGAGTTGGCGCAAACGGTGATCATGACGGATGACCAGGTGGATATCCTGAAGGATCAACTGTTCCGGGAACTGCTGACGTACATGATGTCGGACCCGAGCACGATCGAGCGGGCACTGGCGTTGATCCTGATTTCGCGGCATCTGGAGCGGATGGCGGATCATGCGACGAACATCGCGCAGGATGTGATCTACATGATCCAGGGGCGGGATGTGCGGCATCCGGCGAAGGCGCCTCGGCAGGTGAGTAACGCGTAACCAGAGACACGAAGGCACGGAGGGAGGGAAGAGGGGGAGAGGCAACCGTGGCAAATAGAACGAGCACGGGTTGAGAAACCCGTGCTCGTGTCATTTGTCGGACTTGGTGCGGGTTAAGCGAACAACCCGGCAAGGACTTTCTGGGCGGCGGTGATGCCTTTGCCGAATTCGACGGGCTTCTTCATCGCCTTGAGGGCATGCTCGACCGCAGCGACGGCGGCGAGGCAGTCGTAGATGTCGGTGTAGCCCATGTGGTTGAGGCGGAAGATCTTGCCTTCCATGGTGTCCTGGCCGCCGGCGATGTGGATGTTGTGCTTGCTCTTGAGGTGGCCACGGAATTCCTTGTCGGTGACGCCCTCGGGATACTTGACGGCGGTGACGGAATCGGCGGGATACTTGCTGAAGAGCTCAAAGCCGAGGGCTTTCATGCCCTGGCGGAAGGCTTCGGCGATGGTGTGGGTGCGTTTCCAGACGCCTTCGAGGGTTTCCTGCTGGATCATGCGAAGGCTGACCGCCTGGGCTTCGATGAGGGTATTGGCGGGGGTGAAGGGGGTATCGCCATCGCCCATGCTCTTCTTGTACTTCTTCATGTCGAGGTAGAAGTCCTGGCGGGCCTTGTTCTTTTCGATAGCGGCCCAGGCGCGATCGGAGAAGGCGACGTAGCCGAGGCCGGGCGGGAGCATGAGGGCCTTTTGGCTGCCGGTGATGGCGACATCGACGCCCCACTCATCCATCTTGAAGGGCAGCGCACCGATGGAGGTGATGCCATCGACGATCAGGAGGGTATCACCGGAGGCGCGGACGGCCTTGCCGATGGCTTCGAGATCGCAGAACGTGCCGGTGCTGGTTTCGGAATGGACGAGGATGACGGCATCGTACTTGGCGGCCTTGAGTTCATTGGCGATCATCGGGCCAGTGGCGTGGTCGCCGTATTCGAGCTTGAGGTCTTTGTGTTCGATGCCGTAGGTGGTGCAGACCTGGGCCCAGCGTTCGGCGAACTTGCCGTTGACCACACAGAGGGCTTTGGCGCCGGCGGGCAGGGTATTGATGATGCCGGCTTCCGCAGCGGCGGTGCCCGAGCCAGTGATCGTGTAGACGGTGCTCTTGGTCTGGAAGACGTATTGGAGGAGTTTCTGCACTTCGGCGAACATGGCGCGGAACTCGGCTGTCCGATGGTGATGGACAGGCTTGGCCAGTTCGATCAAGGTGGCTTCCGGCACGCTCGTCGGCCCGGGGGTATACAGTCGATACTTCATCAGCATGGTCGTATCCTCTCGCTCGTTAATTCCCATTCGTTGGCCGCCAGTCGCTGATTACCCGCAACCAGGGGGCTGGCAACCGATCTATCATACCTTGAAAACCCAGCAGCCACACGAATTGCCGCAGGTCGCTCATTTGGCCAATCGCCCCCCTACCGTTTCTCCGGTCGCGAATAATAGGGCAAGGACGTCGGGGACGCCAGAGTACAGTGCATTCAGAGTCGGTTGCGATGGAAGCTGGAGAGGGCGAATGGGCGGGGTTGGTCCGCGAAACCGCAAGCGGGTGGAGAGGTGGGACGGCGAAGGGAGCCATTGCAGGCGGACCCAGGGATAAATCCCTGGGCTTGTATGAAATCGCGAGGTTTGGGAGGGGAGGATTGGGGAGAATACGGGGGCGTCCTCTTGCCAAAAGACCGGCGTCAATTACCAATGGGGGTTGGGGTTACGTAAGACAAGAGCGGGAATGAGTGATCCGTTTGATCGATCGTCGATGGAGGCGTGATTCGTGGGTATTGAAGATTCATGGTCACCGGGGATTCATGGTCACCGGAGGTGACCACGCC
>JBLNDH010000668.1:0-6759 GCA_050261455.1 Bacillota bacterium | reverse complement strand
CAGTTGAACCGTCAAGCTCGCCACCTTGGCCCGAAGCTCCCTGATTTCCCCTTTCGCATCGTCGGGCATGCGACTGGCATCCGCAGGACCGGCCGGCAGGCCCCGATTGAGCGCCACCTGCGCCAGACGACGCACCGGGTAAGCCACCGGGGCAAACGCCGCATCCAGCCAACCCCGCAGGTGGTTCGCCTGCTGCACCGGAACCAAAAACGCGCAGACCGCGGCCAGCGACAGCAGACTGAGGAAAACATGATTGAAACTCAGGCGGGACATAGGGGATTTTGGATTTCGGATTCTCGATTTTCGATTTCAGTCTTATTGGGATGATCGGCCCTTCCGGACCGATAGGCGAGAAGACGTCATGGTTCTGGTGATCGGGTTTGTTTCCGCCAACAGATCCGCAACCCGTTCCGTGCGCATCAACCGGGCGTCGATGACCCATTCGAGCCAAAACGCGCTCTCATCCGCCTCCTCTTCCACGATCCCGAGCTTGGATGCAAATTCAGCACGCGACCGTGCCTTGCACGCCACCCGGTAATCCGCGCCCACCGATATTCCCGACCGCACAAGCTGAGAAGCAGGCGATCGTCCGGCAGCCGCATCGGGCAGTGAGCCACATAACCGGACCACCCTCAGCGCGAACTCCTTGGTCCTCCTGAGTTCTGCCTCATCCATAAGGCACCCCCTAAATCCAAAATCGAAAATCCCAAATCCCTATATTTCGTCCGCATCACTCTCCATCGTGTCTTTCCAGAGCTCCAGGTTCTCCAGATACACGCTGGTGCCGCGGGCAACGCAGGTCAGGGGATCTTCCGCCAGCCGCACTTCCAGACCGGTGGCGTTGCCGATGACGTTGGTGAGGCCCCGCAGCAGACTGCTGCCACCGGCCATGGTGATGCCGTTCTCGACCAGGTCCGCCGCCAGTTCCGGCTCAGCCATTTCGAGCGTTTGCGTCACCGCTTCGATAATCTGGGTCACCGGCTCCTGCAGGGCTTCGCGAATTTCGCTGGCGGTAATGGTGGTTTTTCGCGGCAGACCGCTGATCATGTCTCGGCCACGCACGTCCATCGTCGGCTCGGTGTCGCCCCAGACCGGAGCGGCCGATCCAATGTCGATCTTGATGCGTTCGGCCATCTGCTCGCCGATCGCCATGTTGTACGTCTTCTTCATGTGGTTGACGATGGCTTCATCGAAGTCGTCGCCAGCAACGCGGACAGACCGGCTAACGCTGATGTCGGCCAGGGAGATGATGGCGACTTCGGTCGTGCCGCCGCCGATATCGACGATCATGCTGGCCGTGGGCTCGGTGACGGGCAGGCCGGCGCCGATGGCGGCGGCCATGGGCTCTTCGACGAGGAAGACCCGCCGCGCCCCTGCCCGCTCGGCACTGTCGAGCACCGCGCGTTTTTCCACCGCGGTAATGCCCGATGGAATCGCAATGACCACGCGCGGGCCGATGAAGTGCTTCCGGCCGTGCACGCGGCGGATGAAGTAGCTGAGCATCGCCTCGGTGACTTCAAAGTCGCTGATCACTCCATCTTTCATGGGTCGGATGGCGCTGATCGAACCGGGGGTCTTGCCCAGCATCTCCTTGGCGACCAGGCCCACCGCGTTGCCGTTTTGCAGCACGCGATTGGTGCCCTTCTTGACGGCCACCACGCTGGGCTCATTGAGCACGATGCCTTGCCCTTTGACACACACGAGCGTATTGCAGGTGCCCAGATCGATTCCCATATCAAGGCTGAATAAGCCCATGAACGAGTCAAAGATCACTGCCTAAACTCCCTTCATCCCCGAAGCATCTGGCGGGTGCTGCGTATGGGAAGTTCCACGTAGCAGACTCAAGGAGCAGGTCAAGCCGGAAATCCTCCAGCCGACCGCGGTAGACGGGTAAGACCACGTTGCACAACCCGCTCCATCGGGTCCGGTTCACAGCCCCAAACAGCTCTCGAGCCAGTCACAAGTGCCCATTCGGGGGCCCGATAAGATTGCCCGGTGCACTGTTAAAATACATAGACTGTCTCCGGTAAGCAAATGCGCCGTCGAGGCGCAACTATTTCTCCACAGGCGAGCGGCCGTGGGATTCCGCCGGATCCCCCGTCGCCGATGGCGCAGTAGCCCCCTAGAATCGGTCCATCGTGAGATTGGAAACGCTCTCATCCGTAAAACAGCCGCTGCAAACCGCTTCGCTTCCCTTGGTCCACTCCTCGGCGTGGCTGGCAGCTATCTCCCTGTGTCGCCGCGAGTTAGTGCGGTTCCTTCGTCAGCGTAACCGCATCGTGGGCGCCCTGGCCACCCCCGTGGTCTTCTGGCTGCTGATCGGCGGAGGCATGGGCCGAAGCCTCCACCTCGATGTCCCCGGCATGCATGGCGAAAGTTATATTCGCTTTTTCTTCCCCGGGACCCTGGTGATGATCCTGCTGTTCACGGCCATCTTCTCCACCATCTCCGTCATCGAGGACCGTCGGGAAGGCTTCTTACAATCGGTCCTGGTAGCACCCGTGTCGCGATCGGCCATCGTGCTGGGCAAAGTCCTCGGCGGGACCGTGTTGGCCACGGGGCAAGGATTGTTGTTCCTCTTACTGGCGCCTCTGGTGGGTTTCCACTTCACCGTGCCCTCCTTCCTCCTCGCGATCGTGCTCATGAGCATTGTCTCGTTCGCATTGACCAGCCTCGGCTTCTGCATCGCCTGGTCAATGAACTCCTCCCAGGGGTTTCATGCCATTATGAACCTGTTCCTGATGCCGATGTGGTTCCTGTCAGGAGCGTTATTCCCCGCCCAGGGCGCCTGGTGGGGCCTGCGTTGGATCATGGGCATCAACCCGCTGACCTATGGACTGGCGGGCCTGCGGCAGACCATGAGCCTGGGCAATCGAGGTCCCGTGCTGGCCGGCCCCGGATTGCTGATCAACATCGGCATAAGCTGCGCGTTTGCCTTGGGGTTGTATCTCCTGGCCTGGAGGGTCGCCCAACGGCAAACGGCGGCGGATCTGCAATAAATGCGGGATATCGGAGCTCTTCACGTGACCATCGCAGATTTTCCGCATCTCAACGCCACCCTGAACGCCCTCAGCGCCGTTTTGATTGTGATCGGATTGGTCCTGATTCGACGGCGACAATTCCGCGCCCATGCCACCCTGATGATCGCCGCGACGATTACCTCGACGGCCTTTCTGGTCTGTTACCTGATTTACCATGCCCAGATGCCGCCCAAGAGTTTCGCCGTAACCGCAAGCCCTATCCGCACGGTCTACTTCGGCATCCTGCTTTCCCACACCCTCCTGGCCGCGGTGGTTTTGCCGCTGGTTCTCGTATCCCTCTGGCGGGCGTATCGGAGGCGATGGGAGAAGCATCGGCGTATCGGGCCCTGGACCTCGGGGGTCTGGCTTTACGTCTCGGTGACGGGCGTGATCATCTACTGGATGCTGTATCACCTTTGGCCTTGAGGGCCTATTTGAGCTATATATCCGGGCCATTGGTGAAGATATGAAGATCGTCATTGCTCCCGATAAGTTCAAAGGGTGCCTCGGCGCCGCGGAGGTGGCCGCTGCCATCGCCGTGGGATTGCGTAGTGTTGATCCTGCCCTCACTCTCGATCTATGCCCCATGGCCGATGGTGGAGAAGGAACCGTTGATGCCCTGGTCGCCGCCACGGGGGGAAAGAAAGTCACGCGGCGAATCATGGGCCCCCTGCCGGACATGAAAGTGGATGCCACCTTTGGCCTCCTGGGCGAGGGTCGGACCGCGGTCATCGAAATGGCATCGGCCAGCGGGCTGCACCTGCTCACGCCCGAGCAGCGCAACCCCCTGAACACAACGACCTACGGCACCGGCCAACTGCTGATGGCGGCGGTGGAGTTGGGCGCTCGGCGGATCATCCTCGGCATCGGAGGCAGTGCCACGACCGATGCCGGGTTGGGTTGTGCCCAGGCATGCGGGCTAATCAGCGCCAAGGAAGAAATGCCGCTGCTCATGCCGTTGTCGGCCCCGGAACTGTGCAAATCGGTTCTTCTGCAAGCACCGATCACCGGGCGGAATCTGGGGCAGCCTTTCCTGATCAACCCTATCGCGAGCACGCCCCTGGCCGAGGTTGAGATTATCGTGGCCTGTGACGTGAGCAATCCGCTTTATGGCCCCGAGGGTGCCGCTCGTGTGTATGGTCCGCAAAAGGGTGCGACGCCCGAGCAGGTTCAGCAGCTTGATGCCTCCTTGGAACGGCTGGCTCGTCGACTGGATAAAACACAGATCGCCCAGATGCCCGGCGCCGGTGCCGCCGGGGGGTTGGGCTTCGGCATGCTGGCATTTTTCGGAGCCCGGATTCAGCCTGGCGTGGACATTGTCATCGACGCCGTCAATTTGCGCCAGCGTCTGGCCAATGCCGATCTGTGCCTCACCGGCGAAGGGAAACTGGATGCCCAGTCTCTGGCAGGGAAGACTCCGATCGGCGTAGCGAGAATCTGCAAGGACGCGGGAATCCCATGCATCGGCTTGGCTGGCAGTGTCGAAGCAGAAGCGGCGCGAAATAGCGTGGCCTCCGGGATGACCGCCTGCTTCTCGATATGCAATGGTCCGATGGACTTGAATCAGGCGATGCGTTGCGCCAAACCGCTGTTATCCGCAGCGGCAGCCAATATCCTGCGCGCCATGCGATCGCTCGGCAGACAGGGCCTCTCGGCTTGAGATTTGCTACCCACCCTTGTGTTGAATGGAGGCTGACCAATCGGCTGGTCGCCTGTCACAAGGCGTGAGGAAGCATCATGACGACTTTCGAAATCCCGCGAGATCAGTGGAGGCCGTTCTTCAACAATATCAACCAGCAGTACCGCAACTGGCAAACAACCATTGAGGTGATGGGGCAGGATCTGGGCGATCAACCGGAAGCTGAGGGAGCGCCCCTACAGGAAATCAACTTCGAGGACCGGGGCAGCGAGACCGGCGACATCGAGATTGCGCTGGGCGAAACGCCCGATGCCTACCAGACCCACCGAATCGGACGGCCGGAGCGGATCCGCGTAACGGATTCCCGGCCCGGGGTCGAACGAGATGTGCAGATTGAGGCAGCGGATGGTCTGACAGTACTGGTGCACATCCGGCCATCTCCGGAGCTGCCGCAGACGCATTGATCGCGGACAAGACTGCTCCGAACCCGGCGTGGAATGACGGTCTTTACGGCAGTGGATGCTTCATCCAGTAATTGGGCTCCTCGTAGCGAACCTCATCCTTGGCGCGATCGACCATGATCGGCACCAGCGCACCAGGAATTGTGTAGGGGCCGGTGTCGGGCAAGGCTAAACCCGTCCAGCGTTCCCATTCGCTGACAGAGCCGATGACCACCATGGATCGCTCGGCTACGGCCAGGGGTCGAGCGCCGATTTTCCAATGGGCGCGGATCCACGGATCGAAGGGTGATCCGTCGGCCTGCGTCCATTGCACATATCGCTGCATCGGCGTCAGCGGGTAACGCTCTTTCCAGTTGGGTCGAACCGGCGCAATCAGGGCATCCAGACCATGTTCGGCAGCCAGGGCTTTCATCGCCAGCAGCATTTGCGTGGCAATTCCCTTGCCGCGGCGGGCGGGATGCACGGCCATGCCCAGGGCCGCCAGCGTCGTCGGGCGAATACCTTGCCGGCGATCGCGGAATCCTTGAACAACGGTGGCGCCCCATCCGGAAGGCAAGCCCTCGACGGTTCCGTTCCAGACCAGCGGAATCGTGTGGCCGGCGGCGAGCAGATTCCCTTCCGCGTCGGTCATCACGAGCTGGTATTCGGCGAACTGGTCCAGCAGGGGATACCAAAGCTCCAGGGCCCCATCGGGGGAATGCCCTTCCGAAACGAAACGGGGCCAGGTGGCTTCGTGAACACGATCCACTTCGCCGCGCAGGTCACGACAGGTGGCTAACGCACGGATGCGGTACTCCATAGGCGAATCCAGTATAGCTGGGAGAGCGCCAAACGGCGCGAGCGCGGGCGTGGCCCAAGCTCGTGTAAGCCATCCATTTATCGTTCCGCATCCGGCAGATTCGATTCAGCCCGATCAGAATGCCACTTGACGAGCTCATGCGATCACTCCTACGGTCATGCATCTCTCAATCAAATAGGAGCTATGAACATGAGATCGAGAAGTCACGGGAATGGTATCGTTGTCTTCGGCGTCAGCATGCTGGCGGCACTGGGCTTGATGGTGTCCACGGCGAACGCCGGGACCACATTGGAAAACCTGCAGGCGGCGTACAACGGGGAATCCAATGCCCACGCGCGGTACCTGGCCTTTGCGGAGAAGGCCGATGCGGAAGGGTATGGCAAAGTCGCCAGCCTCTTTCGAGCTGCAGCCAAGGCCGAGGAAATCCACGCGGCCAATCACGCGAAGGTCATCAAGAGCCTTGGCGCCGAACCGAAGGCAGATTTGAAGAAGCCCGAAGTTAAATCGACACAGGAGAATCTGCAGGCGGCTATCGACGGCGAATCGTATGAACGGGATACGATGTACCCGGAATTCATCAAGCAGGCCCGAACCGATGGCAACAAAGATGCGGTGCGAACGTTGACACAGGCCAAGACCGCCGAGGCCGAACACGCCAAGCTGTACAAGGAGGCCCTGGACAACCTCGATGCCTGGAAGGGCGCCAAGGTCGATTTTGCGGTATGCGTGGTCTGTGGCTACACCGCCAAGAAGACCCCCAGTGGAAAGTGCCCGTCGTGCTTCTCGCCGCGGGAGAAATTCGTCCTCGTAAGCTAAAGGGATCCTCTCACTTGTGACGAC
>JBLNDH010000667.1:0-4050 GCA_050261455.1 Bacillota bacterium | reverse complement strand
AGCGATTTACCCAGAAGCCACTCATCGAACGCGGACTGACGGCGCAGAGTGTGTTGCCTGTTCCGGCCTTCTATACCGAGATGAGGCATCGCTCCCTGACGCTGTTGCCTCGAGCGATTGTGGATACCGCGTATGCGACTTACTCGCGGGGCTACACGCCCGGACTGGGCTACGCCTCCATCAGCCAGGCGGTCGATGCGATCGCCGATTTCCTCAAGCAGCAGAGTGATCCCACCCATATTCATTTGTATATTCCCGACATTGATAGTGCCTGCCACAAACGCGGCGTGGGGGATCCCTATATTTTCTCGCTCACCCAGCAGATTGATGCGCAGATTGCGCGGCTGGCGGGCATGGTGCCGAAGAACACGCGAATCGTTATCACGGCCGACCATGGCCTGATTGATGTCCCACCGTCCAACCATCTGCCAATCTTCCAGGGCGATCCATTGCTTGAATTGCTGGAAGCTCCCCCCTCGGGAGATGCGCGAATGCCCCTGTTCCATGTGCGTCCCGGTGCCCGGCAGGCGTTTGTCGATCTATTTCAGCAGCGATATGCCCATAGCTTCGTGCTGGTGAGCATCGACGAGGCCGAGGAGATGGGGATGTTTGGCCCCAGACCCTGGAATCCGGTTGCCAAACGCCGGTTTGGCGACTTCGTCGGCATTGCGATTCGACCGGCCACGCTGCTGTATCATCCGCCAGTGTTGCCGACCAGTGTAACGCGCCAGATATACTTCGCGCAACATGCGGGGCTTAGCCCGGATGAAATGTACATCCCCGTGATCATCGCCTGACAATGAAATAGTAACCAGGCTCAGACGGGGGTGCTTCCTGAGGAACAGCGATTGCACCTGAGATCGGTGGATGCCTCTGCAGATCGAAGATTACGCTCTGATCGGCGACTGCCAGACTGCCGCACTCGTGGGACGCGACGGCTCCCTCGACTGGTTTTGCCTTCCCAGGTTCGACTCGCTTGCCTGCTTTGCCGCTTTGCTCGGGACGCCGGACCAAGGCCGGTGGTTGCTGGCCCCGACTGGCGCAGTCCGGGAGACCCGCCGGCGTTATCGGGAAGGCACACTGGTGCTGGAAACGGATTTTGAAACCGACAGTGGCCTGGCCACCGTGATTGACTTCATGCCGCCACGGTCGGTCGCTCCCGATCTGTTCCGCATCGTGAAAGGCCAGCGGGGCCAGGTTCCCATGCACATGGAATTGGTGATCCGTTTCGACTACGGCTCCATCGTGCCGTGGGTGCAGAAGCATGGCCGTGGCATTCGCGCCACCGCCGGACCCAATACCCTCTACTGCCGGACCGACGTGCCCCTGCATGGCAGAGATTTCCGTACCGAGGCGGACTTTGTCATCTCCGCCGGTCAGCAGGTCGGATTCGAACTGACCTGGTCGGCCACCCATCAGGCCGAACCCCCAGAGATTGATCCCGTGCAGGCCCTGGCGGACACGGAGCGTTGGTGGCGTGAATGGTCTGGGCGATGCACCTACCAGGGCCCGTGGCCTGAGGCGGTGCGCCGTTCCCTGATTACCCTCAAGGCTCTGACCTACGCGCCCACGGGAGGAGTGGTGGCAGCGGTAACGACGTCGTTGCCTGAGCAGATTGGCGGCGTACGCAACTGGGACTACCGCTACTGCTGGCTGCGGGATGCGACGCTTACGCTTGATGCGCTCATGGCGACGGGCTACACCGACGAGGCCCGGGCCTGGCGTCAGTGGCTGGTGAACGCGGCCGCCGGAATCCCCGAGGATCTGCAGATTATGTACGGGGTGGCCGGGGAACGGCGATTGACCGAGTTGGAACTGCCTTGGTTGCCGGGCTATGAAGGATCCAAGCCGGTCCGAATCGGCAACGATGCCTACAGGCAACGGCAATTGGACGTCTACGGCGAGGTCATGGATGCGATGCACTTGGCGCGACGGACCGGACTGGAGCCACAAGAAAACGCCTGGCGCGTGCAATGGGCGTTGATGCGATTCCTGGAGAACGCCTGGCACGAGCCGGACAATGGCCTCTGGGAGATCCGCGGTTCGCGACGGCAGTTCGTGCACTCCAAGGTCATGGCCTGGGTGGCGATGGACCGGGCGGTGAAGGCGGTAGAGCAGTTCGGGCTGGAGGGCGATGCCCGGAAGTGGCGCCAAATCCGGCAGAGAATTCACGAGGAGGTCTGCCGCGAAGGCTTCAACGCGGAGCTCAACTCCTTCGTTCAGTATTACGGCTCGAAGGATCCAGATGCCAGCCTGCTGATGCTGCCCCTGGTGGGCTTTCTGCCGGCCACGGACCCGCGGATGGTGGGCACAGTGGAGTACATTCAGCGTCGGCTGGTCCGCGGCGGGTTTGTCGAACGCTATCCATCGGAGAGCAATGTGGACGGTCTGCCGACGGGAGAGGGCGCGTTTCTGATCTGCTCGTTCTGGCTGGCCGATAACCTGGCCTTGTTGGGTCGGTATGCGGAAGCGAAGGACCTCTTCGAACGCTTGCTGGCCATACGCAACGATGTGGGCCTCCTGTCAGAGGAATATGATCCGCAGACACGGCGGCTGCTGGGCAACTTTCCTCAGGCCTTCTCGCATGTGGGCTTGGTGAACACCGCGCGAAACTTGGAGAAAGGTGGGGAACCAGCGAAGGATCGTGCCAGGGCATAGGCGTTCAAATGCTGTTACGAGCCGCGGATGAACGCGGATCAACGCAGATAAGACACGCACGGGCAAGATGAACATTATGCATCCTCGATGTCAGTGCAGTCCTTTTGCCCCGATGGGGCTGTGTGGCAGGGGTGACGGGTCGCGGGGCAGAGGCAGGAGCCCGGCCCTGCGGGCCGCCGCGAAACGAGCTCGGGAGAAATCTGTGGACTGGCGTTTCGTTGGGGGGAAGCAGGGGATCCACGTGCATCATGTTCGGATCGCCCAAGCCATGTTAAGGAGGCCGAGAGTACGGTGTGACAAATGATTGTTAGGCGGAGTCGAAAGCCGTTGGCGTCGGATGCCGTCTCTTATCCACGCCTGTGTGCGGCGTGAGGTTCAGATGGACTGGTTACGTCGGCACTGAGGGTCTTCTGCAAAGCTTATGCTGCGATGGTTTGGGCCTTAGAGGCACGGGCTTCGCATTGCGTGTTGCGCGAATGTTTTGGGCCGCTGATGTAGCGGACCCGACCACAGCGGCGGGGATAATCCTAAGCGATGCTGGAGCGATCCATGCCAACGAGCCTGCAAGTGCTGCGTGAACAGACAGAGAAGACCCGGTTTGGACGCCTTCGGGTGGATGATCACCGCACCGCGGTCCCTGCCACGGAGGCGGAGGCCCTTGCGGCCGATCTTCGCAAAGCGATTGAGGGCGAAGTCCGCTTCGATCCCGGTAGCCGAGCTCTTTATTCGACCGACGGCTCCAATTATCGCCAGGTACCCATCGGGGTCGTCATTCCGCGCCACAAGGAAGATGTCATCCAGACCGTGAAGCTCTGCCGCGAGCACGGAGCGCCTTTGCTGAGCCGGGGAGGCGGAACAAGTCTGGCCGGTCAGTGCTGCAATGTCGCGGTGGTGATGGATTTCTCCAAGTACCTGCATCAGATTCTGGAGATCGCCCCGCAGCGACGGCTGGCCCGGGTGATGCCGGGGTGCGTGCTGGACGACCTGCGCCACAAAGCGGTCCGGGAGCACGGCCTGAACTTTGCCCCCGATCCGGAAACCCACGATCACTGCACGATCGGCGGCATGCTCGGGAACAACTCCTGTGGCGTGCACTCGCTGATGGCCCGCAACAATGGCATGGGCCTGCGCATGAGCGACAACACCCACGAAATGGAGATCCTCACCTATCGGGGGCATCGCTTCCGCGTTGGCCCGACTGCTCCGGACGAACTCGATCGCATCATCCGCGCCGGCGGTCCCCAGGGGGATATCTACGCAAAGCTCAAGGCATTCCGCGATCGGTACGCCGACCTTATTCGCGCCCGCATGCCCCGTCTGCCCCGGCGTGTTTCGGGCTATAACATCGACGACCTGCTTCCCGAGAACGGCTTCAACGTGGCTCGCGCCCTG
>JBLNDH010000666.1:0-2938 GCA_050261455.1 Bacillota bacterium | reverse complement strand
GCCCGGATGTTGGGGCGGTTGTGGGGGGGGCTGGCGCATGAGTTTGCGGGTTTGCGGGCGGGGCAGGAGTTGGGGGCTGGGGCGACGGCGGGGCGGAGGATGCTGCGGTTTGCGGGGTTGGCGGTGCCGGTGTGGGTATACGGGTTTCATGGGCCGCGAAGTTATACGGGGGAGGATCTGGTCGAATTGCATGTGCCGGGCAATCCGCTGCTGGTGCGGATGCTGCTGGATGAGTTGCTGCGGCGAGGGGCGCGGGCGGCGGAGGCGGGGGAATTCACGGCGCGGGCGTATTTCAACGGGCGGATGGACCTGACGGAGGCGGAGGGAGTGGCGGCGGCGGTGGGGGCGCGCGGCGAGCAGGAGTTGCGGGCGGCCAGGCAATTGCTGTCGGGCGAGCTGGCCAGGCGGCTGCGGCCGATGATGGATCAATTGGCCAACACGTTGGCCCTGGTGGAGGTGGGGATCGATTTTTCGGAAGAGGATGTGACATTCATCTCGGGGGAGGAGATCGGGCGGCGGGCTCGGGAGATCGATGCGGCGTTGGAGCGGCTTCTGGCAGAGAGTGCCCGCTTTGAGCGGCTGACGCATGAGCCACAGATCGTACTGGTCGGGCGGCCCAAAGCGGGGAAGAGCACGTTGCTCAATGCGATGGCGGGGACACAACGGGCGGTGGTGTCGCCGGTGGCAGGGACGACGCGGGATGTGATCTGGGCGGAAGTGGCGTTGGAGCGGGGGATGATTCGGCTGATGGATGCGGCGGGGTTGGAAGAGCATCTGCCGGCGGCGGATGACGCGTCGCCGCGGGCCAGCATTGCACGGCAGATGCATGCGCGGGCGCTGGCGGCGATGGAGTCGGCGGATGGGGTGGTGTTGCTGCACGATGCGACGGATACGCGGCCGATGCTGGCGTTGGGGCGGCAGGCGGATGTGGTGGTCCTTACAAAGACTGATCTGAGGGATGGATCCGAGGCGTCGCTTCGTTCCGAGCTTGGCGTGAGGGGAACCCTTGCGGTGTCGGCGAGAACGGGGGAGAACCTGGACGAGTTGCGGCGGCGGCTGGATGAACTGGCGTTTGGGCGGATTTCGGAAGCGGCGGCATTGGCGCTGAATAGCCGACATCTACAGGCGATTGAGGAGGCGCGAGGGGCGTTGTCGCGTGCGGATCAGATCGCTCGGGAGGCGGGAGCGGAAGTGGTGGCGCTGGAGCTTCGGGAAGCGCTCGATGCCCTGGGACGGATTGTGGGGCAGATTACGCCGGATGATGTGTTGGGACGGGTGTTTGCGACGTTCTGCATCGGCAAGTAGCGGGGGCGTGGGGCGGAAAGCATCTGGACGATCTCAGGGGGGATCGGGGATATAGGGAGGATCACCACGAGAGGGACCCACGGCGGCGCCGTGGGCTTTTGGGATGTTTTGTTATCGCGGGGGAGTGCATGTGGTACGGCGATAGGATTGAGGCGGATCCGGTGAGCATTCTGTGGCATTATGCGACGGGATATCTGCCGGATTTCGTCAATAAGCGAGATGGGCCCGTGCGGTGGGTGCGGTGGTCGCATCGGGGGGTGCAGTACCTGGACAGGATCCGCATTACGCATAGCCAGCGGCCCTATGTCTTCTCCAAGAGCTTTGAATTGCGATTCGATCAGGCGTTTGAGGCGGTTGTGGGGCATTGCGCGGATGTGACGCGACCGGCGATTCAGAAGCGATCGGGACAAACCTGGATCACGCCGGAACTGGCCCAGGGACTGCTGGAACTGCATCGCATGGGGTATGCCCACAGCTTTGAAGCGTGGGCGGAAGGGCAGCTGGCCGGGGGCATCTGGGGGGTGCAGGTTGGGGGGCTGATCACGATGTCATCCATGTTTAGCCGGGTGCGCAACGCGGGGCGGTTTGCGATGGGGCGGGCGATGTTGCACCTGCGGGATCGTGGGTTTCGGATGGTGGACATGGGGATGGTGCCGGATCATCACGTGCACTTCGGGGCCGAGTGGATACCGCAGTGGAAGTACGAGGCGATGCTGCCGGAACTGCTTCGGGAATCGTTGACGATCGGGGAGGGTTACGAGCCGAGGCCGATTCCATGGCAAGTGAGGGTGGGGGTGCCGATGGTGCGAGTGGCGAGGGGATTGCGACGGCGGCTTGGCGGCAGGGGGCAGGGGACAGGGGTCGGGACTCGGGAGTGGCAGACCGGATCAGGGCAATGAAAACGCCCACGGATTGCAATCCGTGGGCGTTGGGGGTTGCTTGTAGGGTAGTGGGGCTCTACCCGACCTTGGCGGGCTCGGGGAGGGCGGCTTTCTGGCGGAGCAGATCCATCTTTTCCTTGACCTCCTGGGCCATGCGGGAGTTGGGGAATTCGGCCATGATGCTTTCGCCGAGGCGGATGGCTTCGGCCCAGCCGTGATTCTTCACGGCCATCGTGAACTGCTGACCGAGCAGCAGGAGCTTGTCTTTGAAGACCTGGCGGGCCTGTTCCTGAATGGATTGGGCTTCGGCGGGGGTCAGGTAGTTGTCGAGCTGCTTGAGGACCTCAATGCTGCCGTCGATGTCGTGACGATCGACGGCTTCGTTCCAAGCCTGCAAGAGCTGCTTCTTGAGGTTTTGGCGGCGGGCCTCGATCTCCTGAGGCAGACGCTGGGCCTGGGCATCGTCGGGGAAGGCCGTCATGAGACGCTCGGCTTCGTGCAACGCCAAGGTCCACTGTTCGGCGCGGCAGTGGCGATCGATGACTACGAGGCCTTCGTTGACCTGTTTGCGGACTTCCATCTCGCGTTGAACGCGGATTTCCTCGCGAATGCGATCGGCTTCCTGCTTGTAGCCGAAGACCGTCTCGATCTGGCCGGCCAGCACGAGGGCGGATTCCCAATCGTTCTTGGCGGTTTCCTCGCGGATGGCGCGGCGGAGCGCTTCTCGCTCGTTTTCGCGGAAAGCAATGGCC
>JBLNDH010000665.1:0-5642 GCA_050261455.1 Bacillota bacterium | reverse complement strand
GGCCGACTTCAAGGGCGCCTCGGGCATCATCACAAACTGGAAACTGGAGTGGGAAATGTCCGAATCCGGCTGGCTGCTCAGCGATGTCGAACCCCTGGGCGGCCCCCTGTTCCCCGCTTCCGTGGTTGAGCATTACTTCTCGCATAAACCTCACTGAGCATCCCCGTCAACCAACTTTTCGCCGAGCCCGTTTAGCGGCGGCCCGCAGGGCCGGGCTCGCGTGCCCAGTCCCTCCCTCCCGGATTGCTGGCCCCCACTCCGGCTCCGGGAACCTCCCCCTCCCCCGCGGCAGTGGCACTGAAGGGCCCCTGTTCAATACCCAGGTTGAGGCTCCCGCCAAACCAAGTTCCGCCACCCAATCACCTCTCCGGCAACTTCCACTCCCGCCCATTCCACTCTCGCATCAACCCATAGTTGGTCAGATCAAACTGCAGCGGAGTGACCGTGATATACCCGTCGCGCAACGCCGCCACATCGGTGTCATCGTCGGTATTGGACAGGGTGAAGACCGACGTATTCCAGTAGTAGTCGTTGCCCCGCGGATCCTGCCGCCGATCGTAGGTATCCACCCAGGACCGGGTGCATTGCCGAACCACCTTGATCCCGCGAGGCGATTCATCGGCATTGAATGGCGGAATGTTCACGCTGACAATCTGCCCGCCTCGCAAGCCCCCCGACAGGATCAAGTTGATCGCCTGCCGGGCGAAGACCGCGGTCCGGGCATAGTCGATCGGCCGGTCGTTGCGCAGATACAGCGACAGGGCAATGCTGGGCAACCCCAGAAACGCCGCCTCAATCGCCGCCGCTACCGTACCGCTGTAAACCACATTGATGCCCACATTGGCACCGGCGTTGATACCGCTGATTACCAGGTCCGGCGTACGCGGAAGGATCTGCGAAACGGCGAGTTTCACGCAATCCGCCGGCCGGCCATCCACAGCCACGCCGGTAAAGGCATTCTCAACGCTGACCTTGCTGGTCAGCAACGGCGTACTGATCGTAATCCCATGGCCTGTAGCACTTTGAACCGTCTCTGGCGCCACCACCGCCACCTCGCCCATATGGACAAGCTGCCGATACATGGCCACCAGACCCGGAGCCGTAATCCCATCGTCATTAGTCAGCAAAATATACATAGCGATCTAGCATTCCCGTCCCATTGTATGGGCTTCACACTTTAAAGGTAGAATCGGTACGGTGGCAAGTACGGGAGAGAACATGATTCGGCTCAATAGACAACAGGTACGCGAAATCGACCGCCGCTCCATCGAGGACTACCACATCCCGGGCATTGTGCTCATGGAGAACGCCTCGCGGGCCGTGGCGGACGTCGCCGAGGCCATGCTCCGCCAGACCAACGGCCACCTCGCTATGGTCCTTTGCGGCGGCGGCAACAATGGAGGAGATGGCCTGGCAGCCGCTCGCCATCTGCACAATCGCCAATTCCAGGTCATGATCGCCCTGTGCACCGACCCGACCACCTACAAGGGAGACGCACTGATCAATTGGCAAATCGCCCAGACAATGGGACTACCTCACTTGGCAGCCACGCCCCAGACCATCGAACAGACCCCCGCGGATCTGCTCATCGATGCAGTCTTCGGCACCGGCCTCAGCCGGCCCCCTCGTCCGCCCTTCGACTCCCTTGTCCAGGCCGTGACAAAAAAGAACCGCCCGGTGCTGGCCGTTGACCTGCCCAGCGGCCTGGACTGCGACACCGGCCAACCCCTCGGCCCCTGTATCCGCGCCGAGCAAACCGTCACTTTCGTCGCCGAGAAACTCGGCTTCGCCAACCCCTCATCCCTCCCCTACACCGGCCCAATCACCGTCGGCGACATCGGCTGCCCCCGGGAATTAATCGAAATGGTGCTGCAATCGCAGAGCAACGGGACCTAGAAGCCGTTTCGAAACCCACGCCGGGTGCGGAGCGCAGCGACGCCCCGGATAACCTCTTCCTGTTTTGAAATCCTCCCTCGCCACAGCAGCGTGATTAAACGATACACTACCCGCCCATGGATACGTGTCGTGTAGGAATTGTGGCAACCTCTTCGGTCGTGCCAATCGTGGAGTTGGAGCTTGGCGTCGCCAGGCTGCGCGACGCCGGACTGAGCGTGCGCGTGCATGAACAGTGCAGCCGCCAGCATTTCACCTTCGCCGGCACCGATCCCCAGCGGGCCGAGGCGTTCTTTGAATACGCGACATCCCAGGACATCGACGTGATCTGGTGCGCCCGCGGCGGCTACGGCGCCACGCGAATCCTCCCCCTCCTCGAACAGATGACCCGCGAACGCGGCAAGCCACCCAGGAAGCTCCTCATCGGCTATTCCGATGTAACCGCATTGCATGAGTTCGTGCGGAAGCGTTGGGACTGGTGCACCCTGCATGCCACCATGCCCGGGGCCCTCAACTTCGACCAGATCCACCCCATCGAATGGCGAGCCACCCTTGATTGGGTGCGCGGCCTGGCCACCGAGACCCCCTGGCCTGAGCCCCTGAAGTTCCTCACGCCCTGCCCCGCCCAACCCCTCGAAGGCGAACTGGTCGGCGGCAACCTGACCCTCTGGGCCTGCTTGGCCGGCACCCCCTATGCCCCCTCCGCCGCCGGCAAAATCCTCTTCTTCGAAGAGGTCGGCGAGCCCTGGTATCGAATCGACCGGATGATCACTCAGATTGAACAAGCCGGCATGCTCGCCGGAGCCCAAGCCATCCTGCTCGGCGATTTCAAGGACTGCCGCGACGAAACCCATCGGGTCCTCAAGCAGCCAGGCAGCATCGAGAAAGCCCCCATGCGACCGTCCTACTCGCAGACCCAAGCCCTGGAGGAGATCTTCGGCGCCCTGGGCCAACGATTGGCAATCCCCGTGGCAACAGGGCTGCCCGCAGGTCATGGCCCGCACTTCGCGCCGCTCCCCTTGGGAGCACACTATCAGTTGAGCCCTCAGGGAACACTGTACCTGACCCAGTGGGACTGGCTGACGTGAGCTTAGCGGGATTCCACGTTGCAGGTCAGCATGGACACACAATCGTTCGCACGATGTTCGCCATCGCCGATCGCAACGAGGGCACCCGCACGCAAAAAGACGGATTTCCGACGATTTTATCCGTACCGCGCCACCCACTTTCTTGACACAATTGGGTCTGCACTTTGTTTCAGGAGGACACTCGGTGTTTGCGAGTATCAGGCAGTATCAAACCCAATCTCCCAACGAATTCATCCGCCGGCTCAATCGCGAGTTTGTACCGCTGATCACCCAGACCGAAGGGATGGTTGCCTACTACGCCGTCCACGCCGCCAACGACATTGTCGTTTCGGTCAGCGTCTTTCAGACAGAAGCCGAAGCCGCCGAATCCAATCGCTGCGCCGCCAACTGGGTCGCGCATATCACCACCCCCGTCGCCGCCTGTTGGCAAGAGATCATGGATTGGCATTAGCGAATCTTCCACCAGAATGTGGCATGGCATACAAGGGGCTGCCCAGTTGCGCTAGCCCTCACCCCTCTTCGTTCGGCGGCAGTGGAACGAGAGGCTCAAGCTTCGCGATCAAGTCTGGAATGTGCACTGTCGCAACTCTCCAGATGAGTTCGTGATCGATGTCGCCATACTCATGGGCAAGCACGTGCCGCTGGGCCATGATTCCTCGCCACAGAATATCGGGGTGCGACTGCCGGAAACCCGGTGAGACATGGCAAGCGGCCTCGCCGATAATCTCGATTGCGCGTTCAACAGCCAACCGCAACATCCTATTACGCACATAACCGTCGAAGGCAACGCCCTCGATCATGCTGCGGACCGTCTTGGCAGCGTCCAGCATATCCCACAGGTAGGCAGCATCTCGCTCTTCAGGCGGCATAGATGATCTCGCGATTGTGGAGGATCGCATGCCGACGAAACGGATTGCGCAGCCCCCGCTTGGACACCAGATCCACCTGCCGGCCAAACATCCGCTCCAGCTCTTCCTTCATCTCAACCCAGTCGAACGCACTCCACGACGCCTCCGGCCCAAATTCCACGAGCACATCGATATCACTGTCCGGGCGAAAATCATCCCGCAAGACTGACCCAAAGAGCGACAACTCGGCAATCCGCCACCGCCGACAAAACTCAGCGATCTGATCAAGGGGAAGTTGGACCTGAACAACTGCCATACGCTAAATCGGATAATATTCTAGCATGGGCCAACGGCCCTGTGCACGCGTGTTACACCGGCTCTACATAACACCAACATGCTCCCGCGATGAAGAACACGATATGAGCGTACCAACGCATCCGAACTGAACACTGCTACTTCCACTCCTCCTTCCACTGCACCAGCACCTCAAACGCCTGCCGGGGCGTCAGGTTATCCAGGTCCAGCCCGCGCAGAGCCGCTAACAGGTCCGCCGACGGATCGGCAAACAAATCCAGTTGATTCGGATCTCGCTGCTGTCGCTTTTTCGTCGTAAACGGCTGGCTGACGTAATGCACCGATAGCTGCCCCAGCAGTTCCTTGGCCCGCTGCAGCACCGGCTTGGGCACCCCGGCCAGGCGCGCCACATGGATACCATACGACCGGTCGGTGCCCCCTTCGACGATGCGATG
Organism: Bacillota bacterium; assembly: GCA_050261455.1. Lineage (GTDB taxonomy): Bacteria > Planctomycetota > Phycisphaerae > Tepidisphaerales > Tepidisphaeraceae > JAPLNB01. Next base: position 1,064 of record JBLNDH010000665.1, on the reverse strand, counting down.
CAGGAAAATCACCTGGTCCTGCCACTCCCGAACCGCCACGTTGAGATTCCGCACGCCGGCAAAATCGTGCGACAACTCCGTCAATTCATGGTAATGCGTCGCGAACAGCGTGCGGCATCGCACGCTGCCGGCGATGTGCTCGGCAATCGCCCACGCCAGCGACAAGCCATCCAACGTGCTGGTTCCCCGGCCAATCTCGTCGAGGATCACCAGCGACCGATCCGTCGAATTGTTCAGGATATTGGCTGTCTCGATCATCTCCACCATGAACGTCGACTGCCCACCATGCAGTTCATCGGAAGCGCCAATGCGGGCAAACAGGCGATCGGCAATCCCGATCGTCGCCGACTTGGCCGGCACATACGCCCCGATCTGCGCCATCAGCGTGATCAACGCCACCTGCCGGATATAGGTCGATTTACCCGCCATGTTCGGGCCGGTGATCAGGAACAGCGAATCCTCCGCCGCGAACTTCAAATCGTTGGAAACAAACTCCGACCCCAGTTGCTGCTCCAGCACCGGATGCCGGCCGTCGATGATCTCCAGCGTCCGATCATCGGTCACCATGGGCCGGCAATACCGCCGTTCCTGCGCCAGCCGTGCCAACCCCGCCAGGCAATCCAGCCGCGCAATGCTCTCTGCCAGCTCCTGGAACTTCGACAGATGCGGCAACAGCACCTGGCGAATCTGATCAAACAGCCGCTGCTCCAGCGTAATCGACTTCTCGTGCGCCGAGAGGGCTTCATCCTCAAAGCTCTTCAGTTCCTCGGTGATGTACCGCTCCGCCCCTTTGAGCGTCTGCTTGCGCGTCCACCCCGCCGGCACCTTCTCCCGATGCGCATCGGTCACTTCAATGTAGTACCCGAAAACCTTGTTATACCCAACTTTCAGCGACGGGATATTCGCCTCGCCCGCAAGCCTCGCCTGGAATTTCGCCAGCCACTGCTGACTATTCGTGCCAATCTCGCGCAGCCGATCCAGTTCCGCATCAAACCCCGCCGCGATCACCCCGCCTTCTCGCAGATGCGGCGCCGGATCCGGCTTGATCGCCCCGGCCAGATACC
>JBLNDH010000664.1:0-4302 GCA_050261455.1 Bacillota bacterium | reverse complement strand
CCGGGGGCCGGCCACCATCTGCGCATAGCGCACGATCGTATCGACCACCTTGGGATTGCTCAGATGCACGCGATGGTAATCGTCCACGATGTTCAGGTGCCGCTGGAGCAGCATGACCACCAGGTAGTCCGATTGGATCCGCGGAAGCTCGATGGCGTAGCGCCCCACGACGCCCTTCTGTCGCCAGTAGGTCTGGAATCGCAGGCACAGATCCTGAAACTCCTCCCAGGTCTTGGCCGAGGCCAGATCGACGCCGGCGGCATCGAACAGGTCTTTGCGATAGGTGATCGTCACCGGATGCAGATCGTGAGGGATGCCGAAGATGCCCCCTTGCTTGCTCCAGGGGGCAAAGCGAGAGGGCACCATTTTATCCATCAGCCCCTCACGCTCGACAAAGCGATTGAGCGGCAGGAAGCCGACTTGGTCCAGCGGCGGGCGGAAGAATTTGCCCACCGAGCCGATCTCCACTTCCACCAGATCGGGCACATTGTGGCTTTGGTTGTTGAACAGGGAGATCAGCCGGACATCCAGCGCCCGGGTGGAAATAAGATTCACGGCAGCGCTCCGGCCGGTCTGACGCTGATAAAGCTCAACCAGGCTCGGCGCCAGCTCGCCGGCCGCCTCGGCCGGCACCACGCGGTCACGATAGCTTCGGGCATGGGAGTCGGCAAAGACCCACACCCGCAAGTCCGCTCGCGGCGCCTCGCGGCGAAGCAGCACCGCGGCCCCGGTCAGCAACGAGATCCCGATCATGGCCAGGATGGGTTTGCCAAGGTGAAACGACACGGCGGCATTTTAACCATCCGGCCATGGTGTTGCTCGCACGCCGGTGGAGGACTAGACTTTGATATGATGTCGCAGCGTACTCACCTCTTGCCCAGCCTGCAGAAGTTTACGGCCGAGGCCCAGCGTCAGGTCCTGCCGTATGAGCCGGTCTGCGCCATCTTTCGACGATACCTGCACCAGCAGAAACTGAAATTCACGCCCGAGCGAGCGATGATCCTGGATGCCGCCCTGCGCAAGCAGAGCCTGTTTGAACCCGAGCAGTTGGTGGCCGACCTGAAAAACGCCGGGCAACGGGTCAGCCGGGCGACCGTCTATCGGACATTGAATCACCTGCAGGATGCGGGCATCCTCAAGCAGGTCTTCTTCGACAACAAGCAATCCTACTACGAAGTCATTGCCGGCCGACAGACGCACGACTACCTGATCTGCGTCACGACCGGAAAGGTGATTGAGTTCAACAGCGAGAAGCTTCGGCAATTGCGCGACGAGATCTGCCGCGAACATGGCTTTGATCCGCTGTCCCACCGCTTCCAGATCTTCGGAATCAGCCCCGAAGGCAAGCGGCAGGTAGCCGAACAAGGGGAATCGAAGTGATTCGCCCACAAATCTCCACGAATCTCCATTAAGCAGAATGAATTCGTGTGAATTCGTGGGAGATTCGTGCGCAGGTCCTTATCCGGTCCTTCAGGCCGTAATCCGCCGGGGATCTTGGTTCGATACCCATAATCGGGGTATCGCCACCCCTGGAGGGCCTGATGCGCCTGACCAATACCCTGGTGTCCTGGGCTGTTATATCGACGGGTACGTCCCTTCCGGCCGCGAGGCCCCCTGTATGGGTCCGTAGCCTTACCGGCGCTTTGGTTGGGATGGCCATCGCTTTGGGCACAGTGGGATTCTTCTCGCTACTAGTGGATTGGCCGGGGTTACTGCCGCTCACCTGGCGGCCAGTGCTGGGCGTGGGGTGCCTGTTCGGATGGCTGGCCGGCGCTTTGTATGTCGGACCCACTGAAACGGAGTAAAAGCCGGGGGGTCGCTGCACTGTGTCCCGGCGTGGGGGACGCTATGCAGATTTGCTGATAAGCCTGCCTGTTTTGCCGCTCTCGGATTGCCTGCGCTGCGTTATGGTGAAAACCCAGTGGGTGTTGGTTTTTTCCCCGTTCTCACGGGAAGCGAGGTGCTATGGAATCCTCACGACCCTTGGCAATCCTGGGAGGGTTGATTGTGAGCGCGATAATGACATCGGCAGTGGGCTGCGCCACCAAGAACAAAGCGATCCCCGTATTCACGGATCCGCAACAGATCATCCAGATCTCGCCGGGTCAGCAGTTTCAAATCCGCTTGCCGGCGGATCGAGCAGGGGGGCTGGAGTGGAAAACGCCCTATATCAACCAAGGCGAGCATCTGGTGCTGATCGGCCAGCAATACCCCAGCGGGATGGGCGAACAGACGTGGACATTCCAAGCGGTCCGTTCCGGGGATACTTCCATCCCAATGGAGTACGTGCGGGTGTTCGAGCGGAACCTGCCGATCGACAAAGCGGCGACGTTCAAGGTCTCCATCCATTGATGGGTTTCACGAGCAGCGAGGGATCCACAATCCGATTCCCTCTCCACGCCCTCCACGCCGGGTTCGGAGCTGTAAGCGACGACCCGGATCTCGTTTCTATTGGGAAACCATCTGCCCATTTCGGCTCGGCAGGACCCTCGCCCTCCCATGAGTTCGTGATCACCGCGCAAACTGGATGTTCTCCCGCACGTGGTCGAGGTTCAGGCCGCCGATCACGATGGAGCTGACGGGCTTCTTGAGGATGAAGGGAAGGGCTTCTGCGGGCGCCAGGCGTCCGGAAGCCAAGGGTTTCTTCACCAGCACGCCGACTTTCTTTTCAACAGCGCAGGCGATGACGGCCTCGTGGGTAATGTCTTGCGGATGATATTCGACCATCAGCACATCCGCCCAGGCCATGGCCGCCTGGGCCCCTTCAACGGTTTTCCCGGACAGGCCAATAAAGCGAATCATCCCTTGGTTGCGAAGGAACTGCAGGGTCTCGACCGCATCACTGCGGCGGAGAATCTCCATGTCCTCGCCATTGGAGTGGATGAGCACCAGATCCAGGACTTCCGTGCGCAAACGCTTCAGGCTGCGGTGGATCGAGTAGATGATAGCCGCTCGGGAGAAATCGTACGCAGAACGGCCGTTTTCAAAGGTCTCACCCACTTTGGTGGAGAGGAAATAATCGCGGCGGCGATGGGCGATGGCTTGCCCGATCCGTTCCTCACTGAGGCCATAGGCCGGGGCCGTATCAATCAGGTTAATACCCAAGTCGAGCACGCTATTGAGGAGATTGGCGACGTCGGCATCGCTGGGCAGGTCATAGCCCTGGGCGTATTTGGTCTTCTGATTCCGCCCGATCTTGAAGGCCCCGAAAGCGAGGGGGCTGACCATCAGGCCCGTTTTACCTAAGGGACGTTGAACCATTGTCTTTGAGCCTCCCAGGGCAGTTGAGCAACCGGCGGCATGGGCCAGTCACGCGTACAGGGCGCGGGTTCCTTTGGGCTGGGCAGCAATTCGAGGATGCGCTCGGCCAAGCGTGGAGCCAAGGCGAGCTTAGTGGGCCAGGCAGTAAGGACATTGCCATCCTGAACCACATGGACATCATCGGGCTTCTGACCCGTCGCGGTGATCGCCTCGGCGCGATCGATCCGGTAGGTGGCGAATTCAGCGTTGCGCAAGTCCAGGCCCGGCAAACAGGTCAAGAGCTCCTGTTTGGCAAAGGCCATCAGCTCCGCCGGAGACTTGGCAACCCCCTCCTCGGCAATCTGGCCACCCACTTGCCAGACGGTTCGACCGGCCGAGTCGGTAGCGCTGGTCACGGTTATCCGGGGTTTGGCCCCACCGACACAGTGGCCAAAAAGCTTGGGGAGTTGCCCTCGGACCATAACCATATGCAGCGGCCGGCGTTGCATGACCTGGCCGGGCAGACCGGCCTGGTGACGCAACTCGGCGTTGCCCTGGCCGGCGGTGAAAACGAGGAATCGAGGGCAGAGGGTGAGGAAATTGGGTTCGTTTGGAGATTTCTTCGGGGAATAGATCCGCACCGCGGCGATTCGGCCATCGGTGCGTTCAAATTCGGGGCTTCGGTCCGGGTCTATATGAAGAATGCGGCCACTATTGCGCCGGCTAAAGCATTGGAGCAGACTGGCCGGGTCGATGACCTGTTCACCGACGCGCAAGACCTTCCCGGGGACCTTTTGCAGCGCCGGGGGCCATTGGTCACGCTCAATGGGCGTGGGCTTGGTGCGGAGGGCGATGCTGGACCCGGTCATGAAAATGCGGGATTTGATGGACCCGGTGCCCCAAATGTAACAGCAATCACTGAGAGTGGTGGTCCCCGACAGGTCAGGCAGACGCTTGCCGGCCATCGCCTCGCGCCATAGGTCGGGCATTCCCGAGATGATGCGGGCCGACAGCGTTAAGTTCCCATCGAACATGTACTTAAGGCCGCCATGGATGATCCCC
>JBLNDH010000663.1:0-6155 GCA_050261455.1 Bacillota bacterium | reverse complement strand
CCTATCTTGTTGAGACCGTGAAAATCGATCGTCGAACAACGCGAAGGATGCGGTTGGAAGAACCGATGGCATCCGATGGATTATCTGCCTGCGTCGGCCGTGGCGTCCTTTGGCGCACCGGGTTGTCCACCCGCAGGCGGCAGGTTCCCAGGCTTTGCGTTGATCACCTGAACTTTGGCATTGGGCATCACCGTCATTTGCCCGGTCACGACGACATTCTCGCCCGGCTGGAGTCCGCGATCGACGGCGATCAAGTCGCCTTGACGCTGGCCCGGCACAATGGGGCGAATCTCGGCCGTGCTGTCGGGCTTGATCACATACACGAAGGGCCCTTGCTGTCCGATCTGCTGGGCCTGGGCGGGTACCAGCACGGCATCTTTCTTAATGGTCAACACCAGTCGGACATTGACGAACTGGCCGGGCCAGAAGTAATGGTCGGCGTTGGGAATGGTGGCGCGGAGCCTGATCGTGCCGGTGCTGCTCTGCACGGAGTTGTCCAGGAATGTCAGTTGTCCTTCGCGTGGTCCGGCCGGGTTCGTGCTGGGCTGGGTAGAGGGTTTGGCGGTTCCCAAGGCGGAGAGCACGCGGGCGGAATTGCCGGGCACCTCCACTTCCACTTTCAGGCCGCGCACGATGGCGTCGGTGGAAACCAGGCCCTGGGCTGCCAGATACTTCCGGACCGTGCCCAGATCATTCTCGTTGACGGTGAACTCGGCATAGATCGGGTCCAGTCGCTGGATGGTCAGAAGCATCGTGTCGTTGGCCTTGGCGACGTTGCCCGGATCAATCAGGCGAGCGCCCGCGCGGCCATCGATGGGCGAATAGATCCTGGTGAATTCCAGGTTGAGCTTCGCAGTCTGGACCGCGGCTTCGGCGGCGCCGATCTTCGCTTCGGTGATGGCCACGGCGCTTCGCTTCTGGTCCAGTTCCAATTGGCTGACGGCCGAAGTGCCTGCGGCGCTCTGGACGCGGTTGAACTCGGCGCGCGCCAGTTCCAGCTCCGCCTTGTTCTGCGCCAGCGTTGCCTGGGCGGATGCCAACGCGGCTTCGAATGGACGAGGATCGATCTCGAAAAGCAGGTCGCCTTTCTTTACAAACGCGCCATGCTCGACATGGGTCGCAACGATCTTCCCACCCACCTGAGGCACGATGGTGACGGCCTCGGTCGCGAGGGTTTTGCCGATCTCTTCCAGGTAGACCGGAATATCACGGGTGATGGTGCTAGTGGTGGTTACCAGCGCCGGTGGCCGGGCGGGCATTGCCATAGCCTGCTTGCCACGGCGTTCGCAGCCTGTGGAGGAGAGCAAAGCCGCTCCGCTCAGAAGAATCGCGGCTGCGGGTTTGGCACATCGGCGCATCATCGGGGGGCATTTCAAGAATATGTGTGACACGACAGTTGTATCCTTCGGCTCACAGGGCCAGAGCTAGTCCGCGATACGTCGAGCCGACCGCTCTTGCGGCATCGGTGTATGATTGTCCTGGTTAGTCTTGTTGAGCCGATGTCATCGCCAGGAGCCTTTCGATGACGTTGCGGCGTAACTCTCCCTCGGGAACCGGCAGCCCAAAGAGGGCACAGAGGCATAACCCATCCATTGCCAGTCGGGCTATGGTCGTGGAAACCGGATCAATTCCATCGGCCTCCAGTTGAGCTTGCCATGCGGTGGCTCGCTTGCGGAACGGGTCGAGGTAATGGAGGTCGGTGCCCACACCGGCAAGGAAGGCCGCTTGGTTGAGCTTCCGTTGCGACTCGGGCTCATGGACCCGGGCGGTCAGGTAGGCCCGGGCAAACGCCCCACAGCGGTGTGGATCGCTGGCCATTGCTTGCGTCTGACTCGCATCACACCACGATCCGAGCTGCTCGACCACAGCACTGATCAGGTCTGATTTTGAGTGAAAGTGATATAGCAGCCCGCCCTTGCTGACGCCGGCCTCGCGGGCGACGGCTTCGAGGGTCAAGCTCTGCACCCCATCCCGTACGACAACCTGTGCTGCTGCTTTCAGCAGCCGGTCGCGCACCGAAGCTCCCTCTTGGCTGGACGGTCCTTTGATCATCGCGGGTATAGTATACCGTCTGGACGGTACAGTACAGGACGCCAGCGGTTACGCCGGCAACAGCTTACACATCAAAGTGTAGTACCTTGCAGTTGATAGACTAACGTCCAAGGGACCTGTTCCGTGGGTCTTCTTCTAGTGCGAGCCTGTTCCAATGATGAATAAAACGACGCTCTTTTTGATCCTGACAATCCTCCTGCCGGCCGTCTGTGCAATAGGGCAGGCGAAGACGGATTCCTATGACGTCACGCAGTATGGCGCCAAAGGGGATGGGAAGACCGACGCCACCGCGGCGTTTCAGCGTGCAATGGATGAGGCTGGCAAAGCCGGGGGCGGGGTGGTCATGGTCCCCAAAGGCAACTACCTCTTTCGGGGCCATCTGAATGTTCCCGCTGCCGTCACACTTCGCGGCATGTGGGAATCAGTGCCGTCGCATAATGGGATTCGTGACGCCAACATGCCCAAGCCCACCGACGATGGCACGACATTTCTGGTCACCGAAGGGGCAGGCCAGGACGAGGATGGGACGCCGTTCCTTACCCTCAACACCAACAGCACGCTGAAGGGTGTGGTGATCTATTATCCCGATCAGCAGCCGGCGGAGACGCCCAAGCCATATCCCTGGGCCATTGCGATGCGCGGGAAGAACCCGGCGGTCCTGGATGTCGAACTGCTCAATGCCTACAACGGCATCGACGCCACCAATAACGAGCGGCATCTCATTCGCAACGTGAGCGGCCAGCCGTTGCGCCGGGGCGTGTGGGTGGACTCGATCTACGACATCGGCCGGATTGAAAATGTCCACTTCAATCCCTGGTGGAGCCAGAAGCCCAAGGTGAGGGAGTTCCAGTTCAACAACGGCGAAGCGTTCATCTTCGGCCGCAGCGACTGGGAGTATGTTCTGAACACCTTCTGCTTCGGATACAAGGTTGGTTATAGGTTCATCCAGAGTAAGACGGGTGTGTGCAACGGCAATTTCCTGGGCATCGGCGCCGATGACTGCCAGCGGGCGGTTTTGGTTGAGCAGAGCGCGCCGATGGGGCTGCTGATCACCAATGGCGAATTCGTTGCTTTCCAGGGCCCGGATCCGGTGATGGTCGAAGTCTCCAAGCAGCACAACGGTTCGGTGCGATTCTCCAACTGCGCCTTCTGGGGGCCCTGCAATCAGATCGCCCGCATCGGCGGCAGAGGGACCGTCGGGTTCGGCGATTGCACGTTCGTCCAGTGGGATAAGCCCCGCCAAGGTCAGCCGGCGCTGCAGATTGACAGCGGAACCGTGCTGGTCCGCGGCTGCGAGTTCCGTGAAGCCAAAACCCATATCGGGCTGGGTGAATCGGTCCGACGAGCGGTGATCACCGGCAACGTTTTCACGGGCCCCATGCGCGTCACCAACGCCAGTAGAGGAAGCGTGAAGATTGCGGAAAATGCGGATGTGCCATGAGGCCGGGGAGCGAAGCGGGCCCGATGCCTATTGACCCCGTCGTCGTGCTGGGTTAGGGTGCGGCCGACTCATGGGCTGGCAAGACCGCAACTACAATCGCGCGAGTTTCCGCGGGGATGAGTACCTCAGCAATCCAGCGGCGATCCTGAGTTACTCGCTTCCCTTTGGCACATGGTTTGGCGCGCGGGTGCGGCTGCACTTCTGGCTGCTGCTCTCCTTCCTGTTTGCCGCCGCGGAGATTCTTCGCGGCGGGAATCTGCTGGTGTTGCTGCTCACCATGGCGATGGTGCTGGCGGCGCTTCTGCTTCATGAGTTTGGCCATCGGTTCGCCGCCCGCTGGGTAGGGGGGTGGCATAACGAATTCGTCTTGTGGCCGGCCGGTGGTCTGGTGCCGCCCAATGCGCCGCCGCGTCCGGGGGCGACGTTGCTGGCCCATGGCGGGGGGATCGTGGTGAATCTGCTGCTGGCGCTGCTCTGTACGGGCTTGCTGGGTGTTCTCACCGGCCAGGTGAGATTGCCCATGCTGGGGTTCCTGTCGAGCTTCGGCGGAACGGGCTGGGGTTTGCTGAATAGTTCATCGCTGCCGAGCTATCTGCGGGCGTTTCTCCTGATCAACGTCGGGATCATCCTGGACAACCTGCTGCCGTTCTACTGGTTTGACGGCGGCTACCTGCTGCAGGCGATTCTCTGGCCCTGGTTGGGGTTGTATCGCGCCATCAATGTGACGTGTATTGTGGGCATGGTAGTGGCGGTGCCGATGCTCCTGATATCACTTTCGGCCGGCAGTTTCATGGGGCTGATCTTCTGGGGCTTGCTCTTCTCCAGTGCTTACACGCGGCGAAAGCAGTTGCAGGCCCAAGGAACTGAAGAGATGGAGTCGGGGATCGCTTTCAGCGCCGCTGCCGGGCCGGAAGAATCGGGTGTCAGCCGACGTGCCCGCTGGTCCCAAGCCGCCAAGGCCGCCAAAGCCGCCGCCCAGCAACGCCGCGAGCAGGAGAAGGTGGATGCGATCCTCTGCAAGGTCCACGAGAAGGGAATGCAATCCCTGACCTGGTGGGAGCGGCGTACCCTTCGCAAGGCCACCGAACGCCAACGCCAGCGAGAACTGGCACGCAATCCGCGATCGTAAGGATATGGTTTTTGGGGAGGGCGAGGCTCCTGCCGAGTTGGGTTGGGGGAGTGGTTCCGCAAACGGGAGGAGATCCGGGTCGTCGCTGCGCTCCGAACCCGGCGTGGAGAGAAAATCGGATGGGGCTTGGTGAATCGCGGCTCGCCAAGAAGATCGCCGTCGATATCTATCTCTGCTTCAAACCAAACGTATCAAGCCCGCGGTGCCTTCATCCACTGCAATTGCTGGGTGATGTTGTTGGCGAGTTTGTAGGGCTTAATGTGGTTGGCGATGGATTCGCCGACGATCTCCATTTTCTTCAGATCCGCCTCGCCGAGACGGGCCTGGGCGCAGTAGTTGAGATAGCCGATCTTGGCGAAGTCGATGCCCATGAGTTCGATGCCGACACGGTCGGCGGCCAGCCAATCGGTGCTGGCGACGCAGACGCGATGGTCTACCGGGGTGCCGCCGGTGGGACCGTTACCTTCCATGCCTTCAAAGCCATCGATGACGGCCAAGTGTGGACGCAGGCGGGACGCCAGGGCGAAGAGATTGTAGTTGATTCCGTAAATGCCACTGCCGTGGGCTATGGGCTTGTCGGTTCTGCTGCCGAGCTTGGAACTGCTCCAGGAGAAGCCGGGGTCCTTGATCGGGGCGCCGAAGATAATGTTCTTCAGCGACAACGTGGCCACGATACGATCATGCGTCTTGAGCTTGGCGGCGGAGATCACGAAGTTCGCGTCATCCAGCAATAGCGCCGACATGCGCACCGCATGAGGGCGGAAATCCTTCTCGTCAAAGACGTGGACGATCTTGGTCTCCTGCTGGTCCAGGTCCAGGAGCTTGACGTTGTATTTGCCTGCCAGACGCGTGTAGCCGAAGTTGTCGAAGCCGGTCAGCGTCGGGCCACTGGCGGAGGATTCGGCGATGACGACGTTGTCGATCTTCTTGATGGACTTGAGAAACTCGAGGATGCCTTCGAGCTGCTCGGCATGGGTGGCGGCCAGTTGAAGCTCATGGGAGACATTGTTGGGCTTGATGACAACGCGACGATTGCCGATGGCCTGCGCCACTTCCTTGGCGAAGGGTTGGAGGGCGCGGAAGGTGTTATCGACCCGGCTGTTCCCGGTGGTCAACGCGACACGGGTGGGGGCCTTGGCGGGGGCGTCGCTGGCTGCGAAGGTCGAAGCGGACAACGGCAGGCCGCCCATGGCCGCGATGCCGCCCAGGAATGAGGTTTTCAGAAATTGGCGTCGGCTGGCGTGGCAGTGGTGTGTCATATGCGCGTCCCTTTAAGTGTGAAGTTGGTCCAAGCACGCTGACGATCGGCTGGGGCATTCTAATCGGTGGGGGATCGCGGTGCCACAAGAAAGGGCGATCGGTTTGGTTTGCTTGGACACCCACCCTCCGATGCAATTCACTCGAAGCCCCAAGCCGGACCGGAGCGCAGCGAAAACCCGGATCGTCTTTGGTTTCTCCAGACGATCCGGACCTGCGCTACGCTCCGGTCCGGTCCGGCTTGGGGGCTCTCTGACGCATGGCCAGGAAGGTTAG
>JBLNDH010000662.1:0-5753 GCA_050261455.1 Bacillota bacterium | reverse complement strand
CCCATCCCCCGCCGCTGGGACACCCATTACCTCCTATCCCGAAACACCGCCCTCCCCCAATCGCCCTTCTCCTCGCACATTCACACTCTCTGGTTAACCACCCCCGACGACCCCGCCTACCCCTTACTCCTGCAAATCGCCCAGGAACAGGGCCTGGATGACGCCTGGTGCCGCGAGCAACTCACCGCCGGCGATCCCTGCATCCTCGCCATCGCCGATGGGAAAGCCGTCGGCATGGGCCTGGTCACCCGCCGCGTCTTCTGGATCGAGGAAATCCTCCACGAATTCGTCCCCGGCCCCGATGGCTGCTATTTCTATTCCACCTACGTCTCTCCCCCCTACCGAGGCCGGCGCATCCAAGGGCTGCTCGACACACGCCGCCTGCATTGGGCTTCCGCCCAGAATCTCCGCTGGTGCTACGCCCTGGTTGAACACCCCAACACCCCCTCTCTCCGCGCCCACTACCGCGTCGGCTTCCGCCCCGCCGCCCGCATCGACCGCCTCCGCCTTCGCCGACTCTCCCTCTTCCACATCCGCCAGCTCACCGCCACGGTCTCATCCGCGCGACTCACCCACACGGGATTTCCGCGTTCGTCATCGATCCACATTATCCGAAATCCAGGTCCTTGAGACCAAACGCGAAGAGATCCGGGTCGTCGCTTCGCTCCGAACTCGGCGTGGGGGTTGGGAGGCCGCTCCTTACACCATTCCTCACTCCACCGCAGCCCAATACCATTGGAATGTAGCCCGGGCGCCTGGCCCGCGCGTTTTCAACGTAGCATGGGCGGCCCGCCCATGTAGCTTCCCAAAAGCCCCGGGTAAACAGGGCGTTAAGCCGATCGCCACACCTGCTCACCCGCTCCACAACCCCAAGATCCCCCCATTATCAATCATCGTTGCCAGTTCCCGCCGCCCGCGGCGGATTGTGCCCGGCTTTCAACTCTTTGATGATCCGCTCAGCTTCCTTGGCCCCCATCCATTCAGCGTGCCCATCGCCATAAACGACATGCATGCCCTGTTTCTTATGGTTCTCCAAGGGCTCATAGGCAATGATCGTGTCCAACGGAACCGGCGCCTTCAGCCCTGCACCGAGATAGATGTACGAACAGAACCCCGGCATGGACAACTTGGACACCTGCTGAGCGGGTTGCCCAGGAGCAACTACATCCTTACTGGCTGGACATACAAAGACCTCAGCATTGAGGCCCTCTCGTGTAATCAGTAGTCCCATGTGATCCGGGAATTGCCCAGCATTGTTGATGGCGTAGGACATGATCCCTTGCCCGATCTGCCGAACGTTGGAATCGCATTTGAATCGCTGGCCCGTGTCTTTAGAACTGGGCCAAAACACAACTGTCACCAGCAATATCACGGCTAGGCTGAGGCCCCCAGCCTCCAGCCCCAGAAGGGACCGGGACCCGCCAGTGGCGTCGCGATTGCCACATTGACGAAGTCCGATGATCCCCAGAACAACTCCGGCCATCGCCAAAAGGAACCAGACGACCGCGATGGGGTTGATTGGCCCCGGTATTTCAAGAGGAAGCAAAGCAAGCAATGGCACGGCCACCGAAAGCGAGCCACAAATCGCACTCGCCAGAGCTACCGGGTTATAGCTCGGACCTTTGCAGATGCGGACAACGTAATCCAACACCGGCCCCCGGACCGGTTCAAAGGATTTCGTTTCACCATCTATCGGCTCCACTACGGCTGTCTCCCTGCTCACTACTTCCCCGCCGCCCGTGGCGGATTGTGGCCAGTTTTCAACTCTTTGATAATCCGCTCGGCTTCTTTTCCCTTGATCCATGCGGTCTGCCCATCGCCGTAAAGAATATTGATCCCATCTTTCCCGTGATTTGCCAACTGCTCGTACGCGATGATCAACTGCGGCGAAGCCGGCATCTTCAGCCCCGCCCCAAGATAGACATACGAACAGAATCCCGGCGTAGACAGACTGGCCGCCTGTTGAGTCGTCGAGCCAGTAGCCTTGGTGTCATTGCTTGAGGGACATACAAAGACTTCAGGATTGATATCCGCTTGGATGATGAGCACACCCAGATTATCCGGCAACCGCCCGGCACAATCATTGGCGTAGAGCATGATACCCTGACCGATGTACCGGAGATGGGAAGCACATATAACCCGATTGGCCCGCTCTCCGGCAGGAGTTGGCTGAGTAATTGAGAGCAATGCCCACGGGACCGCAACCAGCAAGAGGCTAACGCAAGCGGTGCGGATGCCCACCACAGCCCGTGACCTTCCCACAGGATCAGTGCTTCGAGTCTGGCGAATGGCGACGATTCCAAGGACGATCGCAACCACCACCAGAACAACCCAGAGCAACCCAATCGGATCTGTTATTCCCGAATAAGGCCCAGATAGACAGGCCGGAATAAGGACAAGAATCGAAGCCCACCCGCAAATTCGGGACGCAATCGCATTCAGATTGGCAACAGGGCGATCACGCAGACATCCTGCATATTCCAGCATTTGGACATGCGACGGGTGGCGTCTTTCGTTCGATTCGGATGCCTGCGTTGGTGAGTTCCGATCGGATTCCATGCTCATGCCCCAGCCTCGCCGGAGACTCTCCGGCCCCCGCGCCTCCCATTAGAGCATGCCCCGCCACCCACCCGCAAGGAGAATCAACCCCTCCCCTCAGCACTCAGCGATTAGCACTCTCAAGATCCGCCGCTTCCCTCTCCCTTTCCGAGGAGAGGGAAGCAGCCACATTGCCCTTATGCCGACAGGATGGTCCATTCCGGCGGGGTAATCGGGTTGGATTGCGACTCAGGGATCGCGTGGACCGACGCCCGGTCGATGTAGGTCCCGGTGAGATACAGCGTGGTCGGCCGGTGAGGCTGGCCGTCTTGCAGAAGATTCACGCCCGCCGACGCCAGCTCCGCCGGCGCAATGTAAATCCCCGTGCATGGCGGCTGATCGGTATACATCCCAACCGCCACCAGGCTCGTATATGCCAGATGCGGATATTCCAGCGCCAAGCGATGAATGCGCTCGGCAAACGCCTGACCATCACAAAGAATCGCCGTGTAGCTGCGATCGGTGATGGCCGGAATGTTGTCAATCGCCGCCGTCTCCACCACCGACGACGAGAACCTCGCCGCCGTCTTGCGGGCCGTCTCCGAAACCGTCGTATCCCCCGACTGTTCGATCACCAGAATCCGACGGTGCCCCGCCAGCACCAATCCACGGGTCAGTTGCAGCGCGGCATGGGCACGATCCAGGAGCACCGAGAAGGACCGAATGGCCCCGCTGTCCCGTCCGATAAGCAACACCCGGATGCTGCGAACCAGCAGATCGCGGTGGAACGATTCCGGCGTGTTGCTGGACAGGTCGATGACCGTATTAAACTGGTTGATAAAACTCGGTCGGGCAGGGCTGTCCGCGGAGGCCACGATCGAATCCGGATGCAGTTCCAGCAGCTTCGTCACCATCGGCGAGCTGGTCTGGTCCGAATCACAGAGAATCAGCCACTTGCTGTCGGCCGGCGCCGTCGATGGCATGCTGCCGCGAATGAACGTGCCGCGGCCAATGCTGCGCTCCAGAAGCCCTTCGCCAACCAGGTCGGTCATCGCCTTACCCAGGGTCTTTGGATTGGCATGGAAGCGGCGGGCCAATTCTCGCTCGCCGGGCAATCGCCCCGACAGTTCGCCGGAAAGGATCGCCTGCCGAATTCGCTCACGCAATCGTTGATACTTGTAGCTCAGATCGCCCCCGCGACGCTTGGGAATCGATAACGGGACACCGCCAATTGGCATGTCGTTCATAGTGCTCCTCGCAAACTCAAGTCCCCATAGGTGGCTTGAGACAACCAGTTGTTGACAAAAGTGGGAGGCCCCGACCAAACGAACAGGAGCACACCCCAACCACTGTCTACTTTCGACCAAATCGGCAGGATGCTTTGAGAAATCAGCGCAATCCCACATGGCTTGGCAAATCCGACCCGCTTCCAATTGGATATCGGACCTCGGCTTGCGAACAAACATCACAACATTGCCATGCAGTCTTCCCTTTGCGCAGCCCCCGGCGACTTTTGCCGTGCCCAGAAACGATCGATCGGACTACATTGTGCCCCCGATGAAAAAAGACTTTGCTTTTCCCAACCCATTGCAGCGAGCTGAACTGTCGCACCCGCGGCGAAAATGGAAATACATTCTCGGCGTGGCTGTCGCCTTGACGCTGCTCGTCATCTTCCTGCCTAACCTTCTCTCCTCCAAGATCGGCCGCAACCTGATCAAGATGCGGCTGGAGAGCAAGTACCGCGGCCAGGTATGGGTCACAGACTGGCGAACCCGCTGGTTCGGGCCCACCGATATCGACAAGTTCTCCCTGACCGATGGACAAGGCCGACAGATCCGGTTCCAGCACCTCAGTAGCCCCATCGGCTTGTGGCAACTGCTCTTCGGCAAGCTCGACCTGAAAGACGCCACCATCACCGGCCTCTACGTGGAATACGTGGTCGATTACGGCGATGGCACAACCACCCTGGATCGCCTCCCGCAGGGCGCCTCGCCGCCACCCTTGGTGGGATACCCCCAAGCGGCGCGGCGCGCGCCCGTTGAGCTCCCGGCCATCTCCGGACATATCAAATTGAACGATGGCACGCTGGTCCTGACTCGCGGACAGATCGAATTGCGCGACCAGCTCCGAACGGTTTACCGCTCATTGCGATTGAGCGGAATCAGTGGGACGCTGGACATCGCGAGCCTGGATCAGCCCTGGCAGTGCGATCTGACCGGCATCTTCGGCTCGGACGACTCGCCGGGCCAGTTCCGCCTGGCCGGCTCCTTTGCCTTGGGCCAGAACAAGAAGCTCGACCTGACCCGGGGCATGGCCAATGCCCAACTCACGATGCTGGACGTGCCCAATGTGCCAAGTTTCGGCACCTCGCCGCTGGGGTGGTTGTTCTTCCCCGACTTCGCCCCCGAAGATTACGGCGTAATGTTCGGGCCCAAACTCCGCCAGGTGGACACGATCATTAAGCTGACCAACGGCAAGCTGCGGCTGGATCCCCTGAAAATCGAGGGACAACTGGCCGATGGACGGACGAGCAAGCTGATCGCCCGGCCCGTGATCGACCTCACCGTCACCCCCTCCGTGCTCTCGCTCGATGGCGAGCTGGTCGCGAGCCTTCCCATGTCTCGCGGTCTTGCGAAGCGTTTCGCCTTCGTCAATCCCTTTGTACACAACGCCAGCGGCGGCACCGGGCAAGTGGATGTCAAGCTTGAAAACCTGACCTTGCCCCTGGCAACCGGGAACCTGATACGCAAGATCAGCCTGCAAGGATGGGCTGCCATGCACGGCGTGATCGTGACGAGTGGCCAGTCCGCTCACGACTATGAGCTCCCGCGTGAACTGACCACGCAATGGCAAGCCATTGTCGGCGACGCCAGCCCCATGCCCAAGGTCAGTGCTCCGGAAATCCGCTTCACCGTCCGCGATGGAATCGTCTCCTGCGAGCCCTATCAAATCACCATCGACGACCAAGCGGTGTCGCTATCGGGCCGGGCTCGGTTGGCAGGCCCCCTGGAGATGCAGGCGGAGCTTTCGCTCCCCGCCGTTACCGCCCAACCGATCAAAGTCGCCATCGGCGGGACTGTAGACAACCCCTCCATGCAGATTCCCCCCAACTCCCCGCTCACGGAGGTCATCACGCGTAACATGGCCACGCTGCGTGCCCGCCGCATGGAACACCTGATGCGAATGTCCGAAGCCCAGGTGCGGGAAATGCTCGA
>JBLNDH010000661.1:0-12948 GCA_050261455.1 Bacillota bacterium | reverse complement strand
CGTTGGACGACCTCCTTAAGGTCATCGGCGGTGAGATCGGTGTCGTTCTGGACGCCGCGGACGTTTTTGACGGTAGTGAGTTCGTGTTCGAACTCGGCATGGTCGATGCCCATGACGACGTCGCCGAACATGTTGATCAGGCGGCGATAGGAGTCGTAGGCGAAACGGAGATTCTTGGTCAGCTTGGCTAAGCCGTCGGTGACGGCATCATTGAGGCCGAGATTGAGGACGGTGTCCATCATGCCCGGCATGGAGACGGCCGCTCCGGAGCGTACCGAGACCAGGAGCGGATTGCCAGGATTGCCGAATTCCTTGCCGGTGACTTTCTCCAGGCGATGGAGGTTGGCTTCAACCTCGTCCATGAGCCCGGGCGGCAATTTGCCGCCGTCTTTGTAATATTCGGCGCAGGCTTCGGTGGTGATGGTGAACCCCGGGGGGACGGGCAGGCCGATGCTGGTCATGTCGTGCAGATTAGCGCCCTTACCACCGAGGAGCGGTTTCTGGTCGGCACGACCTTCGGCTTTGCCAGCGCCGAAGAAGTAAACGCGTTTAATCTTGGACGGCCGAGCGGCGGGCTTCTTACCAGCTTTGCGAGCGGCGGTTTTGCGTGTGGCTGTGGTCATGGGTTGTCATCTCCTGTAGCTGCGCGGGATGGTAACCCGCAATTATCACACTGCGTGGACGCTGTGCCAACGTGAGATAGATGATATACGAGCAGGTCGATGGGTGGAGCGGGGAATAGCAAAGCAGGAAGGTGATGGGAATCCGAGAGGTGAATCCGTTAGTTGTGAGATGGGTGCCTGGGTTTGCAGGAAAATGTGGGGTGCAGCACGGGGTTGTCTACGCCTGAGAATATTGGCTGAGTACAGCGGGTTTTCGTCGTCGCATGTCTCTAGTGGCATAATTCCATAAAGTCGGCTGGCGCCGGGGACGATCGCATCGGTATGGGTGGTTGGCGTGAGGACTTTCAAATGTGGGTTAATAGGAGGATGGGCATGGGCGGTTCCACGCAGCAGCAAGAGGCACAGCGGTGCGGAAGCTACCAGGTTACCCCGGTATGCTGGATCTTCTGGATTGTGGCAGCCATCGTTGTGATTGGCCTTGAGGTGAGCACCCGGGAAGGCCGGTGGTGGGCTTCGAAAGACTCGGGCGAGTTCATCGGATACCTGTTGGGTACGGGCTTCGGGTTGCTGGCTATTCCGGCGCTGATCGGATGGGCCGTGTTCAACACCTTCCGGCGATCTCAGCGTGGTGGAAGTGCAGCGTTCTTGATCGTGCTGATGCTGTGCACGTTCGGCACGATCAACCGGCTCGCGGAGCAACACCAGGGGCGTCAGGTGTCGGCAGCGATGGACGATCTGACGCGACAAGTCAAAGCCGATCTCACAAAGCAACTCGCCGAGGACAACAGTCCCGAGAAGCTTCTCGAGGTGAGCTCGTCGAACCTTGACCGGATGAAGCAGGCCGCGTCGCAATTCAAGGGAGAGGCGGCCACCTTAACGGAAATCGGCGTTGCTCTTGTAGAGCGGGCTAAAGCCGCAGACGAAGAGTATGTGAAGGTATCAAAGCGGCTTGAGACGGCGGAGGTTCTCAACCCATTTACGCTCAAAATCCGAGAGCAGATCGACGAGCGCAAAGCTCTGCTTCGTGAATTCCTTCAGGCCAACCAGAAGCTCCGCTCAGTCATCTTGGGCGCCAATAGCTTCGTCCGCGGCGAATTGTCCAGGCGGGGCGTCTCCGCTGCTGCTGCCAAGGGCTTCATGACGGGCTTCGAACGCAAGCAGGCCCGTATGCTGCCGCTGCTTCAACGCCTCCGCGACAAGGATGACGAATTGGGAAAGGCAACGTTGGAGATCCTGGACCTCTGGGAATCGCAGTGGGGAAACTGGCAGTGCAATCAGGCACGCCATACGGTGGAGTTTCAGAACCAGCAGGCGGCAGACAGGTACAACGCCTTGACTGCGCAAATTCAGAAAACAATAGATGAGCAAAGCGAACTGCAAAAACAGGTCGCCCAGCGACTGTGATGGTGCGCGGACAGGTTCTATCGAGCTGTATTGGCCGCTCATACTACGTTAAGTCCGTGGGCGGTTGTTTTGGTGCCAAATAACAAGCGGCCGGTCCGTAGGGACCGGCCGCTTGCTTAGTCGCATTCAGATAGGAGCTACCTGAATTACTTCTTCTTGCTGGATTTCTTGTTGGCCTTGTCCGCGATCGCGGCCTGAGCAGCTGCCAGGCGGGCGATGGGGACGCGGTACGGGGAGCAGGAGACGTAGTTCAGGCCCGTGCGGACGCAGAACTTCACGCTCTCGGCTTCGCCGCCGTGTTCGCCACAGATACCGCACTTGAGGTTCGGGCGGGTGCTGCGGCCACGCTCCACACCGTACTTCACCAGCATGCCCACGCCGGTCTGATCGAGGCTCTGGAACGGATCGGCCTTGAAGATCGCCTTGCCGCCGTCCTTCTCGCTGGCGACGTACACCGGCAGGAACCGGCCGGCGTCATCACGCGACAGGCCCAGGGTCATCTGCGTCAGGTCGTTGGTGCCGAAGCTGAAGAACTCGGCGACTTCCGCCAGCTGATCGGCCAGCAGGGCGGCACGCGGGATTTCGATCATCGTGCCGACCATGTACGACAGCTTCACGCCGGCTTCCTTGATCATCTTGTCGGCGATCGCGCGGGTCTGCTGTTCGAGGATCCGCAGTTCCTTCTGATCGATCGTCAGCGGGTGCATGATCTCGGGCGCGACCTTGATGCCGGCCTTGGTGCACTCGATGGCGGCGCCGATGATTGCCGTCACCTGCATGTCCAGAATTTCCGGATACGTGATGCACAGACGGCAGCCGCGATGGCCCAGCATCGGGTTGGCTTCGTGCAACTGTTCGCAGCGATGCTTGATCTTCTCCGGGCTCATCCCAGTGACCTGGCTGAGCTTGTTCACGCCCGCGTCATCCTTCGGGGTGAATTCATGCAGCGGCGGGTCGATCAGGCGGATGGTCACCGGCTTGCCATCCATCGCCTTGAAGATGCCCTCGAAGTCCGCCTTCTGGAACGGCAGGAGCTTGGCCAACGCCGCCTTGCGGGCTTCCTGCGTCTCGGCCACGATCATTTCCTGGATGGCCAGGCGGCGTTCTTCGGTGTCGAAGAACATGTGCTCGGTGCGGCACAGACCGATGCCTTCCGCACCCATCTTGACCGCGTTTTCCGCATCGTACGGCGTATCCGCGTTGGTGCGGACCTTGATCGTACGAAGCTGATCGGCCCAGCCCATGATGGTGTTGTAGGCTTCCGGCAGCTCGGGGTCACGCAGCGGCAGATCGCCGGCGTACACTTCGCCGGCCGAGCCATCGAGGGTGATGAAATCGCCCTGCTTGATGGTCTTGCCGGAAATCGACATCTGCTTGGCATCGTAGTCGATATTCAGCGCTTCGCAGCCGACCACGCAGCACTTACCCCAGCCGCGGGCCACGACGGCCGCGTGCGAGGTCTTGCCACCGGTCGCGGTCAGAATGCCCTTGGCGGCGTGCATGCCACCGACGTCCTCGGGGCTGGTTTCTTTGCGGACCAGGATCACGCGATCGCCCTTGGCGGCCAGCTCTTCAGCCTCAGCGGCGGTGAAGACGACCTTACCAGCGGCGGCGCCGGGGACGGCGTTGATGCCACCCGCCAGGCGAACTTCCTTCAACTGCTGGAAGCTGACCTTCTTGGTATCGATAACCGGGTAGAACAGGCGTTCAATGTCCTCGGGGGTGATACGAGCGACGGCCTGCTCCTTGGTGATGACCGGCTTGACCGCCAGGGCAGCATACTGCTTCGGCAGGAACTTCTTCTTCACCAGGTCATTGGCCTGCGCCTTCGTGAGCAACGGCTTGGTCGCCTGATCGACGGCGATGCTGAACGCCGCGGCTGGCGAACGCTTGCCCGTGCGGCACTGCAGCATGTACAGCTTGCCTTCTTCCACCGTGAACTCCATGTCCTGCATCTCGTGGTAATAGCATTCGAGAATTGCACGGACGGAGCAGAGCTGGTCGTACACCAGCGGCATCTGGTCCTGCAACGCCGCGAGCTTCAGCGGCGTGCGGATACCGGCCACCACGTCTTCGCCCTGGGCGTTCACCAGGTAATCGCCATAGAACGTGTTTTCGCCGGAGTTCGGGTCGCGGGTGAAGCAGACGCCCGTGCCGGAGTCATCGCCCTTGTTACCGAAAATCATCTGGACCACGTTGACGGCCGTGCCCTTCAGGTCGGTGATCTTCTCCACGCGGCGGTAGGTGACCGACTTCTCGGCTTCCCAGCTGTTGAAGACGGCCATGATGGCGCCCCAGAGCTGAGTCATCGGGTCCTGCGGGAATTCTTCGCCCTTGTTCTGCTTATAGAAATCCTTGAACTGCTGGCAAAGCTCCTTGAGCTTGTCGGCCGGAATCTCCGGGTCGGTCTTGACGCCAAGCTGCTCCTTCATGTGGTGGAGCATGTCTTCCATCGGCTGCTTCGAGAGGCCCATCGCGGTCGTCGCATACATCTGGATAAAGCGGCGGTAGGCGTCATAAGCGAAGCGGGGATTGCTGGTCTTGGCGGCCAAGCCTTCGACGGTCTTGTCGTTCAACCCGAGGTTCAGAATCGTCTCCAGCATGCCCGGCATCGAACGGGCTGCACCGGAACGCACGGAAACCAGCAGCGGGTCCTTCGCATCGCCCAGCTTCTTGCCCGTGGTCTTTTCCAGCTTGGCCAGGGCTTCCTTCACCTCGGCCTCGACGCCCTTGGGGAGCTTCTTGCCGGCATTGTAGTATTCTTCGCAGGTCTGGATGGTGAGGGTAAACCCGGCGGGAACCGGCAGGCCGATGCTGGTCATCTCCATCAGCCCCATGCCCTTGCCGCCCAGCACATTCTTGCTGAGCATCTCACCCTTGGCTTCGGCCTTGCCAGCACCGAAGAAATACACGCGCTTCGCTGCACCTTTCTTAGCAACCTTCTTGGCCTGTTTAAACATACCTGGTTCTCCTGTCTGCTCCCGGATTTGGACCGTTTGATCCGTTGAATGACGCGGGGAAGAATCGCGGCGATGCATTCGCCGTAGCCCGCCTGTGTGTCCCGTTTACCCTTCGCGCGACCAACTCGCGCCAGAAAAAGGGTGATCGGAGAATATAGAAGTGGCGGCAGGATGTGTCAATTTTTCCACGCGTCTTCACGCATAGCTGGCAAGAAGGGCAAACCAAGGAAATGAGCAGATAAATCCGTGGTGCGACCGAGCGAAGATGGATCCCGGGGCTCTGGCGGAGTCATGCCGGCACGATCCGGGAGCGGCAGGGGGGACGGAGATGAGAAACGCGGCAGGGTAACCAATGAATTGTAACACATGCAACACTCGACGGTTGCCTAGGAACTGCGTCTGAACGCTTTGTCGCCTTTCCCTGTGCCGCGGAGGGCTGGGTGACGGAGGAAGGGTTACCCTGTTCCCAATTGCCTTCTTTGTGGGATCTAAAAGGTGCGTTATTGAGGCGATGTGAAAATATATCGCTCCCGAGCCAGTTTTTCTCTGATTTCTGATCCCCGTGTCGGCCGGTGCCCGTAAGAATGGGTTTCCCAGTGTTGTCGCTAAGGTACCCCCGGTTTCACGCCGATGGGGGATGTACATGAGAACGTTCTTGATCCTTGTCCTTTCGGTGGCACTGGTGACGGTGGCGTTCTTTACGCGCCCGGGCAAGCGTGAGTTCATCCTCTACGTCCTCGACGCCCAGTCCGATGGCGGCACCTGGAGCCATGATGCCATCTCGCGTGCCGAAAGCGCTGCCAAGACCGTCACCATTCGCAACCGCCTGCTCTGGACCGACATCGAGCGGGATGGCAAGGTCCTGTATACCGGCGTCTTCGCCCATTATTTCCCCCATAACCTGACCAGCGAGAAAACCCTTCCCGCCGTCAAGGACCTCGCGAAATTGCTGGCCCACCAGTAAACCCCTCCCGAATAACACTCGGGAAATCCTCTTACCCTGTTTGCCCGTCGAAACGGGCCCCGACGCCCCAGGGGCCATTGCCTGTCAGCGCAGCGAAATCGGGGCTTGGAATTCCTGCCGGATCTGGGTCACCTTGTCGCGAATGGTTGCTTCGTCGGCGCCCCGGTCGGACAGCACCAGCCGGGCCAGGGCAACGGCGGCCTCGGCCTCCTCATAGCACGCGGCATCCGCTCCTACCTGGACCAATTCCTCTCGTTCCGCGATGTAACGCGTTCGCACAAACACCCGAATCAGCGGGTTAATCAACTTTGCCGTGGCGATCAGGGGGTTGCGGTTGATCGAATGGGGCAACGTGATCGCCAGGTGGGTCGCCCGCGCCAACGCGGGGCTCATCACCTCGACGTTGAATGCGTCGCCATAGATCGCGTGACGCCCTTCCTTCATGAGTCGTTGGACCGTGTCCATGTTCAAGTCGATCACGACCGTCTCCAGGCCGCTCACGCGGAGAATGGAATCCACCGTCCGACCCACCGGCCCATAGCCCACGATGACGGCGAGCGGCCCCTCCGATTGCTCCAGTACCAGCGCCGCCTGCTTATTCATCTCGCGCTCCCGCCGCTTCACGTTGCGGTTCATGAACCGCCACAGGGCCGGCCAACTCTGCAGCATTCCCTCAAACTGCGGCAGGAAGCGGAACAGGATCGGGTTGAGCGTGATGGAAACCAGCGCACAAGCGACCAGCACATTATGCCCGGCGTCGCCCAGCAAGCCGTGGTGTCGCCCCAGTTCCGCGAGGATGAACGAGAATTCCCCGATCTGCGCCAACCCCAGCGCCACAGTCACTGCCGTACGCACGGGGTAGCCAACCAATGCCACAATGGCCAATGCCGCCAAAGGCTTGCCGATCATGACGATCGCCAGACAAGCCAGGGCCAGGCCCGGCTGGCGAATGATGAACGTGGGGTCAAAGAGCATGCCCACGGAGGTGAAGAACAGTACCGCAAACGCATCGCGTAGCGGCAACGCGTCGGCGGCCGCCTGCTGTGAAACCGGGGACTGTCCGACGACCATCCCGGCCAGGAATGCGCCCAACGCCATCGAGGCGCCAAAAATGTAGGCTGAGCCCGTCGCGATGGCGATCGCCATCACCAGCACGGTGAGCGTGAACAACTCCCGCGAACGCAGCCGCGTCACCCGCACCATGATCCAGGGAATGACCTTGGAGCCGGCCAGCAGCAGAATGGCGACCAATGCCGCGAGCTTGGCCAGGGAGAGCAGCAGCGTGACCCACAATCGGGTTTCAGTCGGGTGTTCGGCACCTTGGGGAGTGTTCCCCATGGCGGGGATCAACACCAGCACAATCACCGTCAGGATATCTTCGACGACCAGCCAGCCGACCGCGACATGGCCATGGGGGGTATCCAGCGAGTGGTTGTCCATCAAGACGCGGATCAGCACGACGGTGCTGGCGACGGACATGGCCATGCCCAGCACCAGCCCTGACTTGGCGGTCCACCCGAATGCCAATGCCACGCCGACCCCCATCAGCGTTGCCACGGCGCTCTGCGCGATGGCGCCGGGAACCGCTACTTTGCGAACCGCCAGCAGATCGCCCAAGTGAAAATGCAGCCCGACCCCGAACATCAACAGGATGACGCCCAGTTCGGCCAATTGGGCTGCCAGCTTTGTGTCGCCCACAAAACCAGGCGTGTGTGGGCCAATGACGATGCCTGCCAGCAAGTAACCAACGATCGGCGATAGCTTGAGTTTCTGGGTAATCAGTCCCAACACCCATGCCGCAGTGAACGCCGCCGCAATCGTCGTAATCAAAGGTAAATCGTGCATACAAACCAGCCCGGCAAAATCGAACGCTAAAGACTCTTGCCCCTTATTGCGACGGACTTCTCAGATCATTCGACGTTGTCCCATCGTGTGCCCCATGCCATCGCATAATCCCGCTTCCCTGTCCCACAACTTTCCCCGGCCATGATAGGCAAGGGAGGGTGATTCTCTTCGATTGCGTCCAAGAATCCATCGCTCGGCAAAAAACATTGGGTACTGCTGGTCCTGTTTTACCTCAAAGCTTGCGTAATATTTCGGGGGCGTGGCTCGGATGCTATGGTGTGCCGGGCCTCCGGGGAATTGTCAGGGCTGGAGTGTTGGGGGAGAGTTCGGGCCAAGATCCGCGTGAATCGATGGGTGAATGATCGGTTCCGGCGGCGTTTGGTGGGCTCTATGGTGCGTTGAGAGGAGCTAACTGAGAGGGGGTGGGGAGGGGGATCGGCGAGCGGAGGGAACGGAGAACGTACCACGGCATCCAGATTCCGCAGCGAATGGTAACGGCGAGAATGGTGCCATAGACGATGCCGTTAAGGCCGAGCTTCAGGTACTTCACGAAAACAAAGCCAAGGATGACGTTAGCCAGACCGGCGAGAATGGCGGAGATGGCGAAGGGGCGGACTTTTCCCATGCCCAGAAGGATGGACCGCCCGACGCCGCTGCTGCCGCCGATGATGGTGTGAATCAAGACCAGGGGCAGGATGGCCTGGGTGGCTTCCATGGGG
This sequence comes from Bacillota bacterium, assembly GCA_050261455.1. Classification (GTDB taxonomy): domain Bacteria; phylum Planctomycetota; class Phycisphaerae; order Tepidisphaerales; family Tepidisphaeraceae; genus JAPLNB01. Next base: position 4,433 of record JBLNDH010000661.1, on the reverse strand, counting down.
TTGCCCAGCCACCAGGTGAAGAGCCAGGGGGATGCGACCCACACGGCAACGGACGCGGTTAGAAGGATGGCGGCGCTGAGGGTGGTCCCCAAGAGATAGTGACGGCGCAGGGTGGGCCAGTTGCCGCTGGTGTGATTGAGGGCGGCCTTGGGCAGGAGGACATTGCCCAAGCCACTGACGAGCAGGAGCAACCCGCCGTCGATCTGGACCGCCGGGGCATAGGTGGCGACCGTCCATTCCGAGAGAAAGCGGTTGATCAAGATGTAATTGACGGGGGCGAAGAGGAAGTCGGCCAGTTGGGCAAGGACCATCAGGGCGCCAAAGCTGAGCATGGGCCAGAAGACTTGGACGCTGACGAGTTTCCAGTCCAATTGCAGGGGGCTGGCGACGTATTGAACGGCCGCGCGTCGCGAGATTAGCAATATCAGCCCGGAGAGCACATAGGCGTATGAGACCCCGGCAAGATCAAAATCTCTGCCACTGAGGCACAAGAGCGAGAGAAGGACCCAGGCCAACTCGCTGGTTGCGATCAGGTAGTTGTCGTGACTAATTCGGCCGTGGGTCTGCAAGACGGCCCCTGCGGGATCGCTGGCTAGTCGCAGCAGGAGTCCGAGGCCCATCATTACGACGACACGCGGCATCTGTTCTGCGAGCGATCTTGAAAACACCTGATGAAACTTGGGGAACCAAAGAGCATAAGGAGTGATAATCAAGAGCCCGACGATTAACGAGAGGATCGCGATGGCCGTGCCGTTGGAATAAAGAACTCTAATAGACGCGGGCGGGGAGGCCTCGGCAGGGTGTTCGGCAGGGGGGGTGTGTTTGGCTTCGGCGAGCATGCGGACCATGGCGGAGGCCAGGCCGAGGGAGGTGCAGTTCAGAAGGCCGATGGTGCCCCGGACCAGGGCGAGCATGGCGAAGTGGGCAGGATTAATCCAGCGGTAGACCAGCGCGGAGACGATGGCCCAGCTGCCGACCTTGGCCCCGGCCGCCAGGTAGGCGCTGAACAGATCGCGGCGCATGGAACTGGAAGCGGGGTGGGTCATGAATAGAGCAGGTCCGCTGGCGGGGCCTGTCGAGTCAGCGGGTCTGCTGGGTTGGGGCGGGCTGAGGGGTTGTGTCGGCGGTGTTGCGGCGCATAAGCAGAACGGCGCCGGCGACCAGAAGAATAATGCCAATCCATTGCCAGAAATTCAGCTTCATCGAGTCTCCCATGTAGCCCAAACTGATCAAGGAATTGATTCCCATCCGACCTGTGTCGGCGGGCGCATGATACTCGATGGATGCTGGTGGGCCAAAGCCGGGCGAAAAAAGAACAGCCCGCTTGGGCTGGCGAGCGGGCTGAATCGAACATCGGTTGTTGGGTACGTCAGGCCTGGAAGCTGCTACCGCAACCACAGGTGCTGGTGGCATTGGGGTTCTTGAATACAAAGCCGCGGCCCATGATCTCATCCTTGAAGTCAATCTCGACTCCATTGAGGTAGAGATAGGATCGCATGTCGCAGAGGATCTTGATGCCGTGGGAATCCATCTCCTCATCGGAATCGGTCTTGGGTTCTTCGGTGAGGTCGAGGGTGTACGTGAAGCCACTGCAGCCTCCCCCTTTGACACCCACGCGGAGCTTGGTCTGATCTTCGGGTAAGCTCTGTTCCTTGACGATCTTCTTTATCTCATTGGCTGCGAGTTCCGTCAGCATAACCGGCATAGATTCACTCCTTCTGATACGACTGGGCAAATAATAGGCCGCGGGTGCGGTATGGATCAAGGTCCAACACGACCGCTGCTCAAGTGGGGGACAGAGCAAGAGGCGGACGAGCTCGCCGATGCGCAATAGCGAACGCAGCCCATGGCAATGAGTGGGCGCGGCATGGCATCGAGCCGATTAACCGACGTTCTCGGCGGGCGCTGCCGCGGCAGCCACCACCTCGGTCGAGGGAGCAGGATCGGCTGCAGGGGTGGTCACTTCGGCAGGCGTTGCGGGCGTTATCTGCACAGGCCCATTGCCCAGAATGTCTGAGAGTTTGACCTCTTTGAGATAGCTGGTCAGCTTGGTATGAAGCGTCTGGATTGGGCCGGAGATCGGGCAGCCGCGTACTTTGCAGGTACGGGGTTCTTTGCTTTCGCACTCGGTCGGCGAACACTCGGTCAACTTCACGGGGCCTTCCAGGATCTGGATGAGGTCGTGAATGGAAACCTTGCTCAGGTCGGTACAGAGGCGATAACCACCCTTCGTGCCGCGGGTGCTGGAGAGCAGTCCGCTGTGGTGGAGGGTCTTAAGGATGTTCATCACCAGCGCCGCGGGCATCTCAAAGGCGGCCGCTATTTCTCGTGCGGAGACGGTGCGATCCGCCCGCTCGATTAAATAGCTGATCGCGATGAGTGCATAATCCGTTTTCTTCGTTAATGATAGCATGAGAGAACCTCTGTCCGGATATACGCCCGGCAGCCCTGCTCTATTCACGATAGTACGAATCGGGCGCGATTTCAATGCCAGAAGAATGCAAAAGCGGGCCACGGTGCTGAGCCTTGAATGCGAGTACCGCGATGCGATGAAGTGAGAAAGAGAGAACACCGCGGTGGGGTGATCCGGACAACAGCAATCTGACGGAGGGGTAGAGAGGTGCGAGAGAGAAGCTCCAAGTCTGGGCGGCGCCTTGACGAACGGCGTATTTACCTTGAGGATGATTTGGCTCATGTCAACGCGATTGGTACCGCAAATTTTCGCACTAAAACGGGCCGAATGGATTTTGGACCTTGACCGGAGGAGCGGCGTTTGGCGGGGAATGAGGATGAGATTAATCGTCGGACTGCTGATCGTGCTGAGCGGTTTCTCGGCTTTCGCGCAACAAGTGAGGCCGACCACACAGACCAGTGAACCGGGTTCGGAACTGACGGTATACCTGGTCACGATTGGGCCGGGCTCGGAAATCTACGAGCGGTTTGCGCACAATGCCATCTGGATCCATGATCGGGGGCGGGGAACGGATGTGGCGTATAACTATGGCGTGTTCGACATGGGGGAATCCGGGTTCATCCTCCGGTTTCTGCAGGGGCGGATGTGGTACTGGCTGGAAGAGTGGGATGCTCGGCAGATGATCGACATGTATAGGGACCGGTTCGATCGATCGGTGATGGTTCAGCGATTGAACCTGACACCCGAGCAGCGGCTGAAATTGCGGGGTTTTCTGGCGTGGAACGCCCGGCCGGAGAACAGCCACTACCGTTACGACTATTACACGGACAACTGTTCGACGCGGGTGCGGGATGCCTTGGATCGGGTGTTAGGTGGGCAACTCCAGCAGCAGTTGAAGGCGATCCAGACCAAGGCGACCTATCGAGACTATACGCGACGGGCCATGGAATATGACCCGATCATGTATACGGCGTTGTATTTCATCCTGGGGCAGCCGGTGGACCGGCCGTTGTCGGCATGGCAGGAGTGCTTCCTGCCGACGGAATTGCAACGGTACGTGCGGGATGTGAAGGTGGTGAATGCTGCCGGGCAGCAGGTGCCGCTGGTGGATTCGGAGATGACGTTGCATGCGGGGTCGCAGCCGCCGGTGCCTGAGGAGCCGCCGAGGTGGACGGGGTATTACCTGCTGGTGGGAGTGGTCATTGGCGGGGTGATAACAGGGTTGGGGTGGCTGGCGCCAATGTGGCGGATGGCCAGGCGGATGTTGGCGGTTGTGTCAGGGTTGTGGCTGTTTGTGATCGGGGTGATGGGCACCTTCTCGGCAGGGGTGTGGCTGTTCACGAGCCATGTGGCGGCGTATCGCAATGAGAACTTGCTGCAGTTCAGCCCGGTGGCGTTGCCGCTGGCGGTGGTGGTGCCGGCGCTGGTGTTTGGGGCAGGTTGGGCCAGGCGGTGGAGCAAGGTAACGCTGTATGGGATGGCGTTTGTGGCAGGCAGTTCAGTGCTTGGATTGCTGCTGAAAGTGCTGCCGTGGTTTGGGCAGGTGAATGGGGAGATGATTGCGTTGGTGTTGCCGGTTTATCTGGCGCTGGTTGGAGTGGTTTACTGGATCGGCGGGAGTCGGGGTGAGGTGAGGGAGGCAGGCCGGACTGGAAAGAAGCGGAGCAAGAAGAAAGGGGGCCAGGGGACAGGGGTGAGGGGGAGAGATGCGGAAGGGCGCCGGGGAGAGTGATGAAATTCCGGGGTTGCGCCGATATATAGACAACATTACGCATAGAAAGGTATCGCAATGCTTAGGGCAGACAGGGCGGCGGCGGTGATCATGGCGTCGGTGTTGGCGGCGGGGTGTGCGACAACGCCACAGACGCCGCCCACGGCATCGGTAGCGAAAGAGGTGCCGGTTCACCGGTCGAATGTCCAGGTTCGGGAATCGCTGCGTACGGCGGCCAAGGAGACGCTGCAGACGGCGGTGGGGAGCCGGGATCCTTTGATTCGGATGCATGCGATTGAAGGGATCAAG
>JBLNDH010000660.1:0-3863 GCA_050261455.1 Bacillota bacterium | reverse complement strand
CCCCCGTTTAGCGGCGGCCCGCAGGGCCGGGCGCCGCTGCCGCTGCGCCAAAATCCCCGTTATCCATTCCCCTCTCATGTCCTAAGATCACCCTCCAGCACATCCACAATTCATCCATCTGGAGGTTGACGCCCATGAAAACCGCCGCTTGTGAAGGGCTTGAAAAACGGGCACTCCTTTCGGGCATTTCCCAGGAACTCCTCCCAGCCATCCTGACCGATTCCCCCCTTGAAAACGCAACAACCGGCCCATCGATCGCACCCGCCACAAGCTCCGTCGCCAGCACCGCGTCAATCACCCCAACCGCTTCCGCCACCAATGCCACCCCCCTCGCTGCCGAGAAAGCCAACACCCCCATCGGCATTGCCCGCGGCATCTACCCCGGCCGCGTCTCCTGGGTCTACGACCCCTCCGCCACCCCCTGGGACGGCGCCACTGGCCACTGGTGGGACGACGCCGGCACCAACCAAAACGCCGTCGATCGCATGATGTCTCGCTCCCTCCGTGCCCTCACCGGTGCCGCCACCGACGCTGCCGCCTGGAAAGCCCTCTTCCGCTACTACAATCGCACCCATGGCCGCGGAAAAACCGGCTACCTCCGCGGCGAGAAGATCGCCCTCAAAATCAACCTCAATAACAACACCAGCTACGACGACGCCGACAACCAACTCGATGCCTCCCCCCAGGCCGTCCTCGCCATGATCCGGCAACTGGTCTACAACGCCGGCGTCCCTCAAGCCAAAATCACCCTCTACGACGCCGTTCGCTCCATCCCCGACCGCATCTACAACAAGATCCACCAGGAATTCCCCGGCTTAATCTTCGTGGACAACACCGGAACCCATGGCCGAACCCTCGCCCGTTGGAAAGGCGACGCCATCACCTACTCCGTCAAAAACAACTGCGGAACCGCCATCCCCACCTGCGTCGCCGACGCCACTTACCTCATCAACATGGCCCTGCTCAAGGGTCACGAAACCGCCGGCATCACCCTCACTGCCAAAAACCACTACGGCAGCATCGACGATCGCGAACACACCTACATCCAATCCGCCGCCCAACCCCTGGGCACCTACAGCCCCTTTGTCGATCTGATCGGCAACAAATACCTCGGCGGCAAAACCATGCTCTTCATGATCGATGCCCTCTACGGCACCAACGACCTGCGCAACGCCCCCGCCAAATGGCAACAGGCCCCCTTCAAGAACCGCTGGACCTCCAGCTTCTTCATGTCGCAGGACCCCGTCGCGATCGACTCCGTCGGCGCCGATTTCCTCCTCAGCGAGTTCGGCGGAAAACAAGCCTTCATGAAGAACGCCGACAACTATCTCCACGAAGCCGCCCTGGCCAGTTCACCCCCCTCCCAAACCGCCTACCACCCCAACGGCGACGGCATGCGCCTCAGCAGCCTCGGCGTCCACGAGCACTGGAACAGCTCCACCCAAAAGCAATACTCCCGCAACCTGGGCACCGGCCACGGCATCGAGCTCTTCTATGCCAAGGAGCCCGCCATTCGCAGCCCCAGATATCTCACCAATGGCCTGCGGCGTTCCCCCTCTCTCCCCGTCACCTTCACCTCTGACAGCACCCTGCCCGTCCGATGGGCCGTCACGGACGGCGCCCTCCCCCCCGGCATGACCCTCAACCGCGCCACCGGCGTCTACAGCGGCACCCCCACCACCGCCGGCACCTTCCAATTCACCATCACGGTCACCAACATCTTCGGCAGCACCAGCAAAACTTACACCCAAATCATCACCCGCCGCCTGACCACCAAACGTTAATGCCTCTCTCCCGCTCACGGTGGTTTCGCATACGCTGACGCGATCGCCCACACCACCGTAGCACGGGGCATCTTGCCCGTGCGCGTTCCAACGTGGCATGGGCGGCCCGCCCATGTAGCCCCAGTAGTGCCTCTCACCTCCGCCAGGCCCTTCTCCATTACTACAACTCATCTGCGTTCATCCGCGTTCATCTGCGGCCAATATCAACATCCCCCCACTTGATCGATATCAAGAATGAGGCCCTCTCCTATGATCAACAATCTCTCTCGTCGCACCTTCCTCAACTACGTCGCCGGCTCCGCCATCGCCGCCACCCTCCCCGGCTGCGCCCACGATCGCGATGCCACTTCCACCTCCCTCGCCTCCAAGCCCAACATCATCTTCATCCTCGCCGATGACCTCGGCTACGGCGACCTCGCCTGCTACGGCAGCCCCCACATCCAAACCCCCAACCTCGATCGTCTCGCCAACCAAGGCCTTCGCTTCACCAACTGCTACGCCGGCTCCACCGTCTGCGCCCCCTCCCGTTGCTGCCTCATGACCGGCCTGCACACCGGCCATGCCTACATCCGCGGCAACTCCAACGTCAACCTCCGCCCCCAGGACGTCACTGTCGCCGAAGTCCTCAAATCCGCCGGCTACACCACCGCCCTCATCGGTAAATGGGGCCTCGGCGAAGAAAACACCACCGGCGTCCCCAATCAAAAGGGCTTCGACTACTTCTTCGGCTATCTCAACCAAACCCACGCCCACAACTCCTATCCCACCTTCCTCTATCGCAACCAGGAACGCATCCCCCTCCGCAACGTCGTCCCCAAGGAGGACAAAGTCGGCCAAGGCGTCGCCACCACAAGGCTCGATTTCTCCAACGACCTCTTCACCGACGAAATCCTCTCCTTCCTCGACCGCAGCAAAGACAAACCCTTCTTCCTCTACGCTGCCTACACCATTCCCCACGCCAACAACGAAGCCAAAGGCATCGACGTCCCCGATCAGGGCATCTACAAAGACAAAGATTGGCCCGAACCCCAGAAGAACCACGCCGCCCTCATCACCCGCCTCGACACCTACGTCGGCCAGATCCTCCAGAAGCTCCAAGACCTCGGCCTCGACGACAACACCCTCGTCTTCTTCGCCTCCGACAACGGCCCCCACAAGGAAGGCGGCAACAACCCCGAATGGTCCCATTCCTCCGGCCCCCTCCGCGGCATCAAACGCGACATGTACGACGGCGGCATCCGCGTCCCCATGATCGCCCGCTGGCCCGGCAAGATCGCCCCCAACACCACCACCGACCAGGTCCTCGCCTTCTGGGATTTCCTCCCCACCGCCGCCAACCTCGCCCAAACCCAGCCCCCCGCCCACCTCGATGGCCTCTCCATGCTCCCCACCCTCCTTGGCAAGCCCCAGAAAAAGCAACATGAATTTCTCTACTGGGAATTCCACGAAGGGGGCTTCAAGCAGGCCGTCCGCATGGGCAAATGGAAAGCCGTTCGCCTCGCCCCCAACAAGCCCCTCGAACTCTACGACCTGACCACCGACCTTTCCGAATCCCACAACATCGCCAAGGATCACCCCCGCATCATCCGCCAGATCGAAGCCTACCTCGCCACCGCCCGCACCGACTCCAAGGAGTTCCCCATCCGCATCCCCCAACCCAAGCCCGCCAAAACCTAAAGGGACAAAGGCCCCCTTTCGTCATTAGGGCTTTGGGCATTCGTCATTCTTTACTGATCTTCCCGATGAGCATAACGGAGCAAGCTCGGGTGGTGCGGAGTTCTGAGTTCCGCCCCGACTCAGCACTCCGCACCCAGCACCCAGCACCCAGCACTCAGCACTTGAGATGCCCCGTCCGGCGCTGACGGCGCGAAGGTCCGTCGACATTCGAGCTTCGTCATTGGGATTTTTGCCGCAGCCTCCTCATCCCCCACCACACCCCCACCATCACTCCCACCCACCCCGGCTCCGGCACATCTACCACCGCAATCCCCCACGGCCCCTGCAACCCGCCCGCAGGCACCGCCTGCACCTCCCCACTCCCATCCATATTCCCCCATCGCACCGAATGCATCTGCGTGT
>JBLNDH010000659.1:0-4253 GCA_050261455.1 Bacillota bacterium | reverse complement strand
GGGGACGATGGGCACTCAGCAGTTGACCTTCGTGGCTGGCTCGACGCTGGCGGTGGATCTTCAGGGCAAGACCCCGGGCACGGGGTATGATCAGATCGCGGTGGTCGGCACTGTGGGGCTGCAGAATGCCTCGCTGACGCTGTCCCTCGGGGGATCGTTGGCGCCGGGGGATGTCTTTGTGATCTTACGCAATGACGGGAGCGATCCGGTTTCCGGGACCTTTGCCCAAGGGGGTACGATCGTGCTGGGGCCGGACACGTTTACGATCGATTACGCCTACGATGCGGATGGTGATGGGAACAAGAATGATGTTGCGGTGAAATATGTCGGATCCACGAATACGCCGCCCGTTGCCAAGGGCGATGCGCTCCGAACCAATGAGGATACGAGCCTGACCATTGCAGCGGCCAGTCTCCTGGCCAACGACACGGATGCCGACCAGGATCCGCTGGCGATCGTTGCGGTGTTGGCGGCGGATCCGACGAAGGCGACGGTGGAGTTGAGGGGTGACCAAGTCATCTTCAACCCGGCCTTGAACTTTAACGGGACAACGAGCTTTACGTATACGATCAGCGATGGCCGTCGTGGTACCGCAGTAGGGACCGTGGTAGTGACGGTCGATTCGGTGAACGATGCCCCGACGCTGGATGCCATCAACGGGAACAACGCGTTCTCGCTTCAAGAAGGCGATACGTTGACCTTCACGGCGACGGGCCACGATGTGGATGCGGGCCAGGCATTGGTGTACAGCCTGGTGAACGCACCGGCCGGCGCGACGATCGATCCGGCGACGGGGGTGTTCTCCTGGACGCCCGGGTATGAAGCGGCGGGTTCTTACCAGTTTAATGTCGTGGTTGCCGACAGTGGGGCACCAAGCCAGGCCGCATCGCGGGCGGTGACCGTCACTATCCGCGATGTGCCGCTGACCGCTCCGATCACAGCGCCCGCTGGTGGTCAGGAGGGCTCTCCACTGGATGCCAGTTACGGTGGCGTGGCGCAGGCGGGGATGAGCTTTGATTGGAGTGTGCGCAAGGATGGCGTGGCCTACACGCTGCCGGCGGGGACTGTGACCAGCCAATCCACCTTCCGGTTTACGCCGAGCAGCGAGGGGAATTATGAACTGAGGCTCCTGGTGGTGGATCCGGCAGGCAATCGCACGGCCGGCGTCAAGATGGTTCAAGTCTCGAACGTGGCGCCGGTGGTGAGTGCGGGCGCCGATGCGACGGTGGGCATTGGCAGCCCGTTCGTTCGCAGCGGATCGTTTACCGATCCCGGTGCGGACCATTGGGCGGCGACAGTCAATTACGGCGACAATGGCGAGTTGCCTCTGACGCTGATGGGCAAGGACTTTGTGCTGAATCACAAATACGCCCTGCCTGGCACGTATCGCGTGGTGGTTACGGTCAACGACGGGGTGGATTCTCGCAGTACATCGTTTTGGGTGACGGCGATCGAGACCAGCTTCCGTGTTATTTCGGTGACGCCGACGGCCAGTGGGTTTGATCTGGATTTCAACCGGGCGCTGAATACGAGCAAGCTGAATTTGTACGATGGGCTCGACGCCGCGGTGGATCTGCCGGACATGACGGTGGTGGGGCAGAAGAGCGGCGCGATGGTCGGGTCACTGATTGTGGATGTGGAGCAGCCCAGTACGCTGCACTGGGTGAAGACCGGCGGGGTGCTGGCGGCCGACGATTATGCGGTGACCTTGTTCAGCCGAAGCAATGGCTTTGTTGACGCGACTGGCGAGTTGCTGGACGGCGATAGTGATGGCGTAACCGGTGGGAATTACCAAGGCAGTTTCAAGGTGACGCGGAGCGGCGAGCGGATCGTGAGCCTGCCGGATCTGGCCCGCGGGCCGAGGCAGAGCATGCGCCTGCCGATCCGGATCGACAACGCTGCCGATGTGCAGCAGGTGAGTTTGGAATTGGTGTATGATCCGAAGCTGCTGACGATCAATGATGTGGCCATCGCGACGGGTATGCCGGCGGGATGGAATGTGACGAAGACGCCGGGCATGCCGGGGCACATGACGATCAGCCTCATGGGGACGGTGCTTCTGACGGCAGGGGCAAGGGAGCTGCTGAGCATCAGCGCCAGTGTGCCGGCTGATGCGCCTTATGCGGCGGCGCAGGCTGTTCAGCTCCGTGGCGTCCAGATCAATGGCAAACAGGATACTGCTGTGTTGGGCGATTCGGCGGTGTTGGTGGCCGGGTATGTAGGAGACACCACCGGCAATGGCAGGTACAGCGGTGTGGATGCATCGTATATCGCGGGAGTCTCCGTCGGTTTGACCAGCGGTTTCGATGCGTACCCGCGTGTGGATCCGGTGATTATTGGCGATGCGACGGCCAGTGGCACTCTGTCATCGATGGATGCCTCGTTCGTGGCTCAGAAGAGCGTGGGCCTGCCGCGGCCGGAGATTCCTGACCTGCCCGGACCGACTCCCGCTGCGGCATTGGCGACCAAGGCAACGACCTCGGTGATGAGCCTCGTTGCGAGTCCGAATCATGCCCATCGCGGCAGGTCGGCCGCCATGCGGACCCCATCCAATTCTGAAGTTGCGAGCGTTGCGCGTCTGCGCAGTGCGATCGATTCTGAAGTGCGTGCGGCTTTTTCCTCGACGAGGATCGTATCTCAGGAGCCTGCGACTGCGACCACGATGGCAATCCTGAGGCGGCAGCCAACTGTAGAAGCGAGGACGGCGCGAGCCGGCTCGTATTTCAGTTTGGCGCGTTGGGACTGGATCTTCCAGGAGGAGTTTTAAGCAGGATGACGTGACCGAGTGACTGTTCGTTCGCTCGATCGGGTGTTTGGTAACAAGGCACGGCAAATAATGGGCGGAAGAGCTATGAAAATGGAGCGAACCAAGCTGAGTGAGCAGATACGGAAGGCGATCGAAAAGAGCGGTTTGTCGGGCTACCGTATCGCCAAAGAGACCGGAATATCACAGAGCATGATCAGCGTCTTCATGTCCGGGAAGGGCATGTTGAGCATGAAGTTCCTGGATCGCGTAGCGGACCTGATCGGCCTGAACATCACGTTGGGAATCAGCGAGAATGAAAAGGGAGCCAATTTGCGGGCGGCGCAGATAACGGCCGGCCAGAATGGCGGAAATGGCGGAGTGGTGACGGCGTCGGCCGATGTGGTACCCGCGGCAAGCCAGAGCACAACCGAGCCGCAGGCGGCGGTGCAACAGTCGTGCGAAGGTGCGGCGATGGTTGAAGCCCATGAGCAGCAGTAGGCGGGTGCAGGATAGAGGTGTCATAGTGTTGCCTGTGCGCGATTACCTGCTGGTGTGGGGGTGATCGGGGTAATGGGTGTTGAGTGCCGCCTGAATGAGTCCGACGAGAAGGGACAGTGCGCAGAGCATGGGTTGCAGGCAGCGCAGTGGCACCGAAGAGATGAGGCACTTAGGGCGGTTTCCGTTTGGGTGTACACCTGGCTCTGAACCCTAACCCCAACCCTCTCCCGGAGTACCGGGCGAGGGAGAGGACCCCACGGCAGCGCCGTGGGCTTTAGGGGTTCGGAGGTGGTTTTTGAATAGGTCCAAGCAAAAGTGGTAATACGGAGGGAAAGAGCGGGATAAAACCCTGGGCTTGTATGCAGTCGAGCACTTGCGGCATGGGGAGGATCTATTTAATGCCATCGACTGGCGAGGACAACGCTGGCGAAGGGGGGCAGGGTGATGTGGGCCGTGCCGTGAGTGATGGCGATTCCTCGGGCATTGGGGTGGACTTGCAGGTGAGGTCGGCCTTCGGATGTGGGTGACTCGTCTGAGGCAGAGGGGGGACAAGCCAGGCTGACATGCGATGAAGCCAGCCAATCGATCAATTCATCCGGGGTATCAGGATCGCCGAGATCGAGCTGAAGATGGTGTTCCTTGGGGCTGCGGTTGAGGACGATGTAGGCGTGGTCGTCGCCGTGGTCGCGTGCGAAAGCGAGGATGCCTCGAGCATCGTCGGCCGCCAGGATCCGCAGGCCGCCCAACTGCAAGGCGGGGAGTTGGCGGCGAATGGCGATCAATCGCTGGTAGTGGGCAAAGAGCCGTTCGTTGAAGGTGACCTCCGGATCATCGTAGGGTTGCAGGTCCTGCCAGATCATGGGCTGGCGGTTGGAGGGGTCGTCGGGCCCCCACATGCCGGCTTCGTCGCCATAGTAGATCATGGGGGCACCGACGAAGGTCATCTGGAACACGATCGCCTGCATCATCCGCCGCCAGTGGATCTCCTGGGGCTTGGCGGGGCTGTAGG
>JBLNDH010000658.1:0-4712 GCA_050261455.1 Bacillota bacterium | reverse complement strand
CACGCTTGTATTGGGTAATGTCCGTCAGCGTCACCACGCAGCCCACGGTCATCTGCTCCTGGTTTCGCAACGGCTCCGCCGCCAGCACCAGGTCCACCCACGCCCCCGTCGCCCCCGTCATCCCTGTCTCAATCTGCTGCAGCGACTTGCCCTTCAGCACCTGCATCAGCGACACTCGCACATCAACAAGCAGCTCGGCCTCGAATTGCAGCGGAAATGCCGCATCGAAGCGTTCCTGCACCGGATCTCGCCCGCACAGCCGCCGCGCCTCCGCATTGGCTCGCGTAATCCGCAGTCCGCTATCACACACCACCACCGCTTCCCGCACCCGCTCCAGCACCGACTGCGCCAATCGCTTCGCCTCGATCGGTTCTTCTTGCCCTTCCTCAGGAATCCGATTATCCCCCTCGGCATCTGTTTCCCCGGCGTGAATCGCCTGCAACGCGTGCTCGGTCTCCTCCAGCTTGGCCCGAAGAGACTCGAGCTCCTGCAGAAGTTGCCTCCGACTCTTTGCATGCGGCGACATGACCGCACCCCTTCCCATTACCCCACAAACAGCGCACCCATCGCTGCAACCACAGGCTATCGACAATCCGCCTTGGTCGGAAAGACGGATTCGTTATGGCCACGCACTATCGCCACCGTGCACTCCCGGCTAAGGCAGACAAAATCGACGTGCAATTTTCTGAAACTACCGCTTACGATATGACGACTGCCGCGGTCGAGCACTTACGATCAACAAACCATCCACGCCCTGATCCGGACCGTGCATCGCCCCAGCACCTGCCACGGGCAAAATCCAGTCTCCACGCTGGTTCACCCGCCTCCTGTCGGTACGGCAATAAAAAGTATAATTCCCAATCGTCCCGTTGGCAAGCACCACCGCCGCATTTTGATACCGCACGTCGCTTCACTTGAATATGTGCGATCAACGCCAGATTCGTCCCGGATTCCAACAAAATACCGCAATCAGCCTCCAGGACCCTCGTTCCCTGGCACCTCGATTGCAGCACCCCATTTGGCCGATCCTCAGCGTCATTCGCCGCTGCGTTATGCGGCAATCGGGGTCTGCCTTATCGGGAGTGCCCGCATGTTGACCCCCATTCGCTCCATGGTGGCAGTTTCACTAGGCCTGATCCTCCCCGCTGCGCTCATCAGTTGTACTTCGGAGACCGATAACCCGACGTACCACGATCAGATCGCTCCCAGTAGCACTGGCGCTAGCGGGAGCGATGCCATTGCCCCCTCCACTCCCGGAGGACCCATTCGCAACCAGAACAACGATTCCGAACCCACAGCCCCTCCTTCCGGCCACGATCGACCCCAAACCACCAATCGCTGGTATGTCTAGGCCAACGGCTTCGATTCCCGGGCTTGATCGCTTGATCCCGTCTCCATGGCCGTTCACCCCACCCGTCCAGCCAAACTGACGCATTGGTACTTGTCCACCGCCTCGTTGTGCCTTCATGGTGGATAACTTGAGCTGGATGAGCCCGCTTCTGGGCACCGGGCGAAACCTTCGCTACTGTAACTCCGGTGTGGGACGACCGTTAGAGCGGAACAAGGCAACGGGGTATCCCATATTTGGTGAAGTGCGGATTGACGAACACAAGATATAGTGTATAAAAGCCAAATGAGCACTTCATGCTGGTTTTCAAAGCCTACACGAATTTTTGGCTAACAGCCGGCGTCGAAGTTGGTGTAAATTTCGCCTACTATTGCAGCAGTGGTGGAACCGCTGGGGCGGCCGTGGTGAGCTGTTGTTTTGAGCTTGGAATGAACGCATAGCACATCCGGGTTGTTGATGGAGTCTTCCCCTTGGTGCGCGTGCGATTATTTGGACCGGCCATGTCCATTCTCTGTGACACTCAGATTCGCGAGCTGATCCGTATCGAGCCGTTTGAGGAAAACGTCAAACGCCCCGGTAAGGTCAGTTATGGCGTCTCCAGCTATGGCTACGACATCCGCGTTGGTTCGGTCTTCAAGATCTTCACCAACGTCAACTCCGCCATCATCGACCCCAAGAACTTCGCCGAAGACTCTTTTGTTACCCTCGATACCAATCAAACGGGCAAGGACCATGTCCTGATCCCCCCCAACAGTTTCGCGCTCTGCGAAACCGTCGAAACCGTGGTTATTCCGCGCGGCTACCTCGCCATCTGCGTCGGCAAAAGCACCTACGCCCGTTGCGGCATCATCGTCAACGTCACCCCCATCGAACCCGAATGGCGCGGCAAAATCACCCTCGAAATCAGCAACACCACCCCCCTGCCCGCCAAGATCTATGCCAATGAGGGCATTGCGCAGCTCATCTTCCTCAAAGGCGATCGCGTCTGTGCCAAGAGCTATGCGGATAAGTGTGGCAAGTACCAGGACCAGCCTGGGCTGACCCTTCCCAGAGTGGACTAACGCATCAACCGTACGCGGAGGTTGCACTCATGATCGCTCAATGCTCATCCCAGTCCCCGGCACGCGTTTCCGCCTCTTGGCAGGTCCACATGGCGTCGCGCCGATTTTGCCACCTGGCTATCCTGCTCGCTTGCCTTGTTGCCGGCTGCGCCCATTCCACCGCGTCCAAGCACGTCCCCAGCGACGCTTGGGCCATCACGACCAAAACCGGTCCCATCGGCTTCATCGCTCCCGCCAAAGGCACCGTCTACATCCTCGATGTCAAAGCCGACCGTCTGGTCTACACCCGCCCCGTCCAGTTCCGCGATGAACTGCTCTTTGACCCACAGAGCAAGCAGATTCTTCTCAACCGAACCGTCATCGGCCAGGCCGATTCGAATACCAATCGCAGCTATAGACTCTACTTCCAGAAAGGATGAACCCGTTCGATCGGTGATCCTCCGCAGCAACAGGCGTGCTGCGTTGGGGAGACTTGCTTGGATTGGACGCCGGGCAGCGTCCAAAGACGTATTACTAATAGTGCTGTTCATAGTGGCATGCGTACGGCCTGACCTCGAATGACCGTGGGAGCGAGCCAGGCCGCGCCGGAGCGAGAAAATGCAGGAATGGGCGGTTCTGGCATGATGCCAGTTCCGGTCACGGCCCGGGTTGTCCCGCGGGCCATTCAGGAGTTACAGGAGGCCTGTTGCAAGATCAGCCCTGCGGTTGCGGCCAACTCGCCGCTCGGTACGGTTTTGCATACGCCTCACAGTTTTGGGGAATGAGATATGAAGATTGATCGTCGCTTTACTCGCGAAGGTGAGGACGTTTTAAATAGCGTTGAGTACGAAAAACGCACCAGCCGTATCACCAATCCGGATGGCAGCGTCGTCTTTGAAATGCACGACGCCGAAATCCCCAAGAATTGGTCCCAGCTGGCCACCGATATCATGGTCAGCAAGTACTTCCGCAAGGCTGGCGTCCCCATGCTCGATGAGCATGGCCAGCCCCTCCGCGATGCGCAGGGCAATGTCGTCACCGGCCCGGAAAGGAGCGTCAAGCAGGTCGTCCATCGCCTCGCCGGTTGCTGGCGACATTGGGGCGAATCCCATGGCTACTTCGATAGCCCCGAAGATGGCCAGGCCTTCTACGATGAACTGGTCTACATGCTCCTCCACCAGATGGCCGCCCCCAATTCTCCCCAATGGTTCAACACCGGCTTGAACTGGGCTTACGGCATCACCGGCCCCTCGCAGGGCCATTACTACTGCGACCCGCAGACCGGCGAGCTTCAACGCGCCGCCGACGCCTATTCCCATCCTCAGCCCCACGCCTGCTTCATCCAGTCCATCAGCGATGATCTGGTCAACCCCGGCGGCATCATGGACCTCTGGGTCCGCGAAGCCCGCCTCTTCAAATATGGATCCGGCACCGGCACCAACTTCTCCCGCATCCGCGGCGAGAACGAGCCGCTCTCCGGCGGCGGGCGATCCTCCGGCCTCATGAGCTTCCTCCGCATCGGTGATCGCGCCGCCGGCGCTATCAAGTCCGGCGGCACCACCCGTCGCGCCGCCAAAATGGTCTGCCTCGACCTCGATCACCCCGATATCGAAGCCTTCACCAACTGGAAAGTCCGCGAAGAGCTCAAGGTCGCTGCCATGGCCGAGGGCCTCAAGATGCTCCCCAAGGACCAGCAGGAACAGGCCAAGAAGCTCAAACTCAAGCTCGACTACGACTTCAACGGCGAAGGTTACTACACCGTCTCCGGCCAGAACTCCAACAACTCCATCCGCATCCCCAACCGCTTCTTCAAGGCCGTCGAACAGGACGGTGACTGGAATCTCACCTGGCGCACCAACGGCAAGGTCTGCAAGACCCTCAAGGCCCGCGACCTCTGGGATCAGATCGCCTTCGCGGCCTGGCGCTGCGCCGACCCCGGCGTGCAGTACGATGACACCATTAACCAGTGGCACACCTGCCCGCGGTCCGGCCGCATCAACGCCTCCAACCCCTGCGTCACCGGCGACACCCGCGTTCTCACCCCCGGCGGCGTCTGGCGCCGCATTGACCAGATGATCCACCTCCCCTCCAGCGTCGTCACCAATCTCGACGGCCAGGAGATCCACGAAACCGAAGGCGCTTTCCCCACCGGCACCCAGGAAGTCTTCGAACTCCGCACCGTGGGCGGTTACACCCTCAAGCTCACCGGCAATCACAAGGTCTGGACCCGCAACCGCGGCTGGATCGAGGCCCGCTTCCTCACCCCCGCCGATGAAGTCAAACTTCCCAACGAGCCCGCCTGCGAGGAGGAAATCGGCGAGCCC
>JBLNDH010000657.1:0-10054 GCA_050261455.1 Bacillota bacterium | reverse complement strand
TCTTGGCGGACTGGAACTCATCTTCGGTCAGGATTCCCTGATTTCGCAGATAAACGAGTTTTTCCAACTCGGGAATCAGCGACCGGGTGGCATTGGCCTCGGCGGTGCTCGGCAGTTTTTTCGGTACCACGGGTGCCGCCGGTTTGATGCTTGTGGGCTTGGCCCTGGAGATCGGCTCCGGCTCGCCTTTGAGCTCCCGTTGATAGGCTGCGTACATGAGGTTTCGCAGCGTCATGAGCAGGACTTCCGGTTCGAGGTAATTGGTTGGGGGGCGAAAATAGAGGGTGCTGTCGTCGATAATCCGCAAGGTTCCCGGGGCGCCGATGAGGGCTTTTTGCACGCGTTGGGCATCGCGCATCTTGAGGACAACGTCGGGCTCCTGGCGGATGATCGACTCGATGCCGTAATGTCCGGCCAGCAGTCGCAGCTCCGTCATGGCAATGAGAACATTGACTTGGCGGGGCGGATCGCCGTACGCGTCCTTTAAGTCCTGCTGCAGTTCTTGCACCATCTCCATGCTCGAGCAGCGAGTTAGCCGGCGGTACGCGTCCATGCGCTGACGGTCGCCGGGGATGTACTGTTTGGGGATGAAGGCCGACACACCGATTTCCACGTGCGCCTCGGGGCTGGCGATCTTCGGCTCGTGCTTTAGCTGGCGTGTGGCTTCCTCGAGGAGTTGGCAGTACATCTCATAGCCGACGGCCGCGATGTGTCCTGACTGTTCGGGGCCGAGGATGTTGCCGGCACCGCGGATTTCCAGATCGCGCATGGCGATCTTGAAGCCGGCGCCCAGATGGGAGTACTCCTCGATCGCCTTGAGTCGCTTGGCGGCCACGGGAGTAACGGGACGATCCGGCGGCAGGAGCAGGTAGCAGTAGGCACGGTGCTTCCACCGGCCAACGCGTCCACGCAACTGGTGCAGTTCACTCAAGCCAAACCGATCGGCCTGGTTGATGAGGATCGTATTGACATTCGGAATATCCAAGCCGGACTCGATGATCGTCGTGCAGACCAGGATGTCGGCCTCGTGCCGCACGAACTGAAGCATTACGTTCTCAAGCTCGTGTTCGTGCATCTGCCCATGGCCGGTGATGATCCGAGCATCGGGCACGAGTTGCTGGATCTGCTCGGCGATCTCGAGGATGTTGTGTACCCGGTTATGAACGAAGTAGACCTGCCCGTCGCGGTTGAGCTCGCGAAGGATTGCCTGACGGATCCGCTCTTTGTCATAGGGGATAACCTCGGTCACCACGCTGCGGCGATCCTGCGGCGCCGTCGTCAGGGACGTGATATCGCGCAAGCCCAGCATGCTCATATGCAGCGTGCGAGGAATGGGGGTCGCTGACATCGTCAAGACATCCACAGTCCGGCGAATCTGCTTCAGGCGTTCCTTGTGCGTAACGCCGAATCGCTGCTCTTCATCCACAACCACCAGCCCCAGATCCGCGAACTTCACATCCTTGCTCACGAGGCGATGGGTCCCGATGATGACATCGACCTCGCCGGCCGCCAGCTTCTTGAGGGTATCCTTCTGCTGCTTACCCGTCTTGAATCGGCTGAGCGATTCGATGTTGAACGGGTAATTGACCATGCGTTCTTTGAAGGATCGGTAGTGCTGTTCAGCCAACACCGTCGTGGGGACCAGGACGGCGACCTGCTTGCCGGATTCGACGGCCTTGAAGGCGGCGCGCATGGCCATTTCGGTCTTGCCATAACCGACGTCGCCGCACAAGAGGCGGTCCATCGGTCGGCTCTTTTGCATGTCCTGCTTGATCTCCTCGGCAGCATTCAACTGATCCGGCGTCGGATCGTAAGGGAATTCGGCTTCGAACTCATTCTGCCACTCGCTGTCGGGCGGATAGGCGATGCCCACTTCGGCAGCGCGGGCGGCCTGGACATCGAGGAGTTCCGCGGCCATGTCCATGACGGCTTCGGAGACCTTGGCTTTTTCCTTTTCCCAGGCACCACTGCCCAGACGCGAGAGCTTGGGATGCCCATGGAAGCCGCCGATGTATTTCTGGATGAGGTTGATCCGGCTGGCCGGTACATGCAATGACGCGTTTTCCGCGAAGCGGAGCGTCAGGTATTCTTCTGCGCGGCCGTCCTTGCTGATCGTGTGCATCCCCATGAATCGGGCGATGCCATGAGCGACATGGACCACATAGTCCCCCACTTTCAGATCCAGGAATGAATCGACCGGCCGGGACGCAATGACTTTCTTGACTTGCCGCCGTCGCTCGTAGCGGTTGAAGAGTTCATGATGGCCCAACAGGGCAATGGCGCGGGTTCCGTTGGTGCTCGCCGGCTACCCCTCGTGGGTGATCGACTCATCCCATACGAATCCCCGATGCAAGTACCCGATCGGGACGTCAATTTTCTGTCGCAGGCCCGGCTGATTCTGGTCGATGAGTTCGCCGAAGCGTTGATATTCGCCGGCATTCTCACAGAAGACCGTCACCTCATGGGTGGCGGCCAGTGCCGCCAGTTCGTAGATGGCTTTGTTTGCGTCGGTCTCGAACTTCTGGAGGGATCCGATCGGCAGGCGGAAGTTGGGGATATCGCGCCCCCCTACCAGGGTGGTCATCGACACCGCCCCCTGCTCGAACTGGCTCAGTTCCAGCCGGGTGAAACGGGCGGCATGCTGCAACAGGGCGCTGAGGGGATAGATCCCTTTGACCTCGGGCACGCGATCCAGATAGCTCTTGGCCTGCTCGGCGATTTCCAACGGTGCCCAGAGGATGATGATGGTGTCCGGCGGGAGGAAGTTCAGGAAGTGCGTGGAATCGCTGGTTTCCGGCAACTGGCCTCGCAGATCCATCAATCGCACCGACTCCAGGGGTGCCCGCGAACCGAGGCTATCCAGATCAAACTGGCGGATGGATTCGATCTGATCGCCAAAGAAATCAATGCGGACGGTCAAGCCAACCTGCTCGCCGGCCTGCTCGAATTCGCCGGGGATGTAGATATCGATGATGCCGCCGCGAACGGCGAAATCGCCGGGGACCTCCACTTGCTCCAGACGGTTGTATCCGTGCTCGGAGAGCCAAACGATCAGCTTCTCGGGCTCCAACTCCTGGCTGACTCGCAGAGTACGTATGAGCTGGCCGACTTGTTGACGGGAGGGCACCGACTGCATCAACGCCTGGATGGGTGCGACGATCATCGGGGGCTTATCGCCCTCTGCAGCATCCTGAGACATCCGATGGATCAAAGCCAGCCGATTCGAGGCTTGCTCTTCGGACCCCTGCCCGAGTGTTCCCGAGAGTTCCAGGGCCGGCAGGACATCAGGTCGGCGGCCATGGAACAGTTCCATGTCGTCCGCCAGATCATCCACTTCATCGGTATGGCCACAGACCAGGAGGATCGGGCGATTCAGATTCTTCTCAATAGCAGCCGTAACCGCAGCGACACTACTTCCCCATAGGCCAGAGGCAGTTACAGCGGGCAAACGGACCAGGCCGTCCGTCAGCTCTTTCAATGCGCGCGCAGTGACAAGCCGCCCGATAGCGGCGGGGGTAGGGGTTCCCATGTTGCTCATATCCTATGAATACGCTTCGCCAGGGTAAAGCATCCGGACGGCACCGGATAGGTACCAGGGTGGGGCATTCCTTTTGGCAAGGCCGCGGTTTGGGGAGGGCAAGCCGTGATCTATCGGTGGATTCGGCTCGGCAGAAGCCTCGCCCTCCCATGGTGGTCCGGAAGGTGGCCACATGCGGCGATCAATTACTCGAAGTAGTACTCTCGGTACTTTCGCTCTTCTTCGCGTACCTGCTTGTACTGCTCTTCCGTATACAGCTTGCCACGATACTGAATCAGCACGAGCGCAGGGGCGTTGGGGTCTGTCGTTGGCTCAAGCTTGATGGTATCCAGCTTGTAGAAGCTTCGATCGGCACCCGAGGCCGTATCGGTGGCAAACCAGATGCTCCCAAGGGGCAGCACGAAGCTGGGAATACTTGCACCATCCCACTTGGCGACCATTTCGAACTTGATGGTGCGATATCCCTCCTTGCTGATGGTCACTTCCTGCTTGTCCTTCCGCTTGAGCTTCACTTCCGCCGGCGTGGTGAACTCTTTATCGGTGTTAATCTTCACCAACGCCCCCTCGGGCTCTGTAATAAACTTCATCTTCTGCGAATCGCCGCGGAACAGCTTGGCACAGCCGCCCGAAGACGCCAACAGCACAACCAATCCCGTCAAAAGCCAATTTCGCATGAATCTCCTGATATACACGAACAGCCCGCATGTATCGGGCGGGGGCATATAGTCCTAGCCGACTCCTATTACTTCGGCAATCCAGAATAGGGAGTTAACGAATGGAGTAAAGGTGCCCTATCGGGCGTGGCTCACGAAGAAGCCTTGGGCATGTCCCTTCCCGCAACCGTCAGTTGTGCCAATTGTTGGGCTTCGCGGCGTCTCAGCTGCCCGCATGCGGCATCAATGTCTCGGCCACGTGACTTGCGCACATGGGCATTGACGCCCGCCTTTTGCAGAACTTCCTGGAAATGCATCACATCGGCCGACTCCGGGCGTTGGAACGGCAATCCCGGGACTTGGTTGTACCGGATAAGGTTGACATTCGCGCGGAGCGTACCGCAGAGCTTGGCCAATTCGCGAGCGTGGTGCGGCCGGTCGTTGACGCCAGCCAGCAGAATGTATTCGAGCGTGATTTCGCGTCCTGTACGGTCAAAGTAGTAGCGAAGGGCATCCAGGATGTCGTTGAGCGCGAAATGTTCTGCCCAAGGGATCAGTTGCCGACGTAGAGTTTCGTTGGGAGCATGCAGCGATAAGGCCAGGTTCACAGGCAACTTCTCATCCGCGAGATTGCGGATACGATTGGGCACTCCCACTGTTGAGATCGTAATGCGTCGCGCTCCCATGTCGAACCCTTTGGGATCATGCAAAATTCGCACTGCCGCTGTGACGTTTGCATAATTTGCAAGGGGTTCACCCATTCCCATGAACACGATGTTCGTAATCCGCCCCCCCTTGGAATGCAACATTTTGTTGAGCATAAAAATCTGTTCAACAATCTGTCCGGGCGATAGATTGCCCTGCAAACCGTTGACTCCGCTCGCGCAAAAACGGCATCCCACCGGGCAACCCACCTGCGAGCTAACACAAGCAGTGTAACGATCGTTGTCCGGGATCATGACGGTCTCGGCGGCGCGGCCATCCGGCCAAGTCAGCAGCAACTTGATGGTTCCGTCAGTGCTGATCTGTTCACGAGTTACGACGGCATCGGCAAATGCGATCCGCTGTTGGAGGGCCTGTCGATCCTGTTTGGACAGGTTGCTCATTTGCTCCGGATCCGTCACATACTTGCAGTAGACCCAATCGAGCACTTGCTGGGCGCGGAAAGGCGGCCAGCCCCATGCACAGAGGGCATTGAGCAGCGATTCGCTGCCAAGGTCAAAAATGCGGAGTTTGTCGTTGGACACGGTGTCAGATGGCATACAATTTGTACGAGAGCAAAAGCATCCGCGATCGGCGGATTATCGTGGGAATCTGATCTACGGCCTTGATGTAAAAGAGCACACGCGATTGGGTTGACCACTGGAACGATAGCGGTTTTGCTTGAGTGCTGCAATGAGTATCTCGCCGTCCAATCATCGTCGTCCCTTGGATGAGGATAAAGCGCCCAAGCCCCAACCGGGCAGTGAGCCCGTCAGCGGCAAATGGCCAGACCGGGCGGAGCCTGACCGCCATCTTGCCGAACCGCTCCCTGGGGAGCCCCTCACCGATGAGCAGTTGCTTGATTCATATCGGCGAGGCAACAAGGCAGGATTTGCCCAACTGGTCGAACGCTATCAGCGAGAGCTGTTTCACTTCCTGGTGCGTTTTTTGGGCGATCGAGCCGCGGCGGAAGATGTCTTTCAGGAGACTTTTCTGCAAGTGCATCAGTCGGCAGGACAGTTCGATCCGGAACGGCGATTCCGGCCTTGGCTGTTCACCATCGCCGCCAACAAAGCCCGAGACCTGATGCGTTCGCAAGCCCGGCGTCCGGCCAACCCTCTGCAAGCCGCCATCAGTCCCAGCGATGACGAGAGCGGCCAGTTCATCGACCTCATGGAATCGATGGCCGCGACACCCGGTGAGAATCTGGAGAAAGAAGAGCTGCAGAAGATGGTCCATGACACAGTCATGAGCATGCCGGACCATCTGCGCGAGATTCTGCTGCTATCTTACTTCCACCAATTCCCTTACAAGCAGATCAGCGACATTCTGGGCATTCCGCTGGGCACGGTCAAATCGCGCCTGCACGCAGCGGTGGCACACTTTGCCGATCGGTGGCGAGCTCTTCAAGAGAACAAATCCACCGCCCGATGAGTATAGCTAATGGAAGCGTCACCGGCCTGGCTAGGCTGTATCGAGCACACGTCGGATTGCGCGCCTATTGTTGTGGCCGTTGGCTTACACCAGTAGAATACTGCTGAGTACGGGAATTGGTTGGCGACGATGGGGTCGCCCACTTCAGACATCCGGGAAAGCTATGTGCAGACTGAGCGACGACGACCGTCGAGCGATAGACATCCTGCTGGATTCACGAAAAGCGACGAAAGCGGTGGAGAACAAAAACGCGAGCTCGGCGCAGGGTGGGGCTCAGTCGACCGGTCCGGATGCGTTTGATTTGCGGCTGGCGCAGGTGGAGCAGTTTTTGGGCTTATTGCAGCAACTGCCTGCCGACGATCCCCCCAGGTCGCTTGTGCATCGAACACTGCAAGCGGTACAGGTGCGACGTTCCTCCTCGCTGGTAAGCCCAGGCTCTGGGGCTTCAGGCGTGACGGATCTGGGTGCGCAAATCTAGGGGTCGGTCCGTGGTCCTTTATCCATTGTCCTTTGCAGCCGGTTGGCAGCATGGGATCACCGAAAATGGATGGAGGAGTGAGTTGGGGAGGGACGATCTCACCGGGAAGTCTGTCACCCCTTCGGGCTTCTGTCAGGTAGCCGCGCGTTTGTGGAGAGTCGTATCAACTGCTCCGCTTCTTCATCCCTGTGATCGCAACAGAGCGTGATACGTATCAGGGTCAGGGTCCCCAGTGATCAATGCTGTCGCACCACTGCCCATTCCCGAGGCTTGCACAGCCTGTTGGGCTACGCCAATCCCAGTGATTGTTGGATGCGAAGTGGGTGCAGTGTCGCTCGCCGATTGGGAGATGAGTCGAATCCAGAACCACGGCCGCTCGGCGTAACCGAGTTCGGTGCAACTCACGACGCCGAGCCAGCTCTTGAGCCAACAAATGCTCCAGCCCCTCGCCGCTCATCGTCTACAGCCCGTCTGTTTGCCCCGATCACGCTTGCGTTGAAGACGGCGCGGTCTCTTCATCGGGACCTTCAGGCATATCGGCAACATCGGCTGCATCATCGTCGATTGCGACTCCCGTCATTTGCGAGAGCCTCTGCTTCATCAAACGGCCGACCTTGAACTTGACGGTGCGTTTCTCCGGGACCTCCACGGGCTGCAGCGTCTTGGGGTTCTGAGCCCGGCGAGCTTTGCGGAGTTTGGTCTCAAACACACCGAAATCGCGGAACTCCAAGCGATTGCCTCGTCCCAGTTCGTTGATGACTTCGTCCAGGAACTGCTGAACGATCTTCTTCACCTGCACGCGTCTGGTCTGAGTAGCATCCGCGATCCGATCGATGAGCTCTTTCTTGGTAATTGTCGCCATAAACGTACCTCGGAGAGCTGATAAAACGCGACGTGGTCCCGACTTACAAGGTTATGATGGCACCAGAGGGCCCGCGCGTCAAGCGAGAACTGGCACATTAGCAATTATTGCTGATTAGCAAAAGAGCCGAGTTTGCCTGGATGCTATGTCTCTGGATCCCCCGAATCCATCGTCTGCAATGGCCGTCAAGAGAAGGGGATGTACGAGGGCCAGGGCATCACATTAAGCATAAATACTTATTATTAAATATCTTAGGCGAAAACGGCGATCAGAGCTCAGTTGCGGAGAAGGCGAGAAAAAAACTATCGATAGCTGACGCCGACCCGCTCACTGACCGATCGACGCAGCACGTTATCGGTCAGATCGCTGGTCTGGCAATCGTCTTGGCGAATGTAATAAAACGTCGCTGACAATTCATCGAAGCCAACAAAAGCTCCAGGCGTCCGCGTATCCCGCCAGAGATAGACCGGTGGCTCAGCGAGGGCAACGGGGGGTGCAAAGACCAGGGTAGTTGCCAGCGAGTCGCGGTATTCAGGACGGCTGGCGGCCGAACGGGTTGCAGTGCCTGACCGGTTGGATGCACAACCGGCCAGCGCGAGTATCATGAATAAAGCTAGGCCCTGCCTCATCAGCACTCTCCTCGCTCGCTTGGTCAGGATGAGCCACCTGCAAAAGGAAGCGGGCAATGTCGGCAGCCGTTTCCGATGCCGAATCAACGGCGTTGCCCTGCCAACACAGCCGCCCTCCGCCAATGGCTATCACGCCAGTGTTGCCGAGGATGACAAAGGCAGTGCCAGGATGACCTGGGTCGGTACGAAGGCTGGATTACAGCGTGGAAACGGGCTTGTTATGGCCTGTGAGCGTGGTCCGTTTATGAGAGATGTTGATTTGCGGCAACATGCATGTGTTGCTTGAGAGATCACCCGATGCAGACCAGCGGAAGTCGGGGGGCAGCTATTCCGAGGCTTTCTGAGTCTCGCTGGCCTGTTCCTTGGCTCTGGCGCGGCGCAGGCGGTAGTTGAGCTTGGGGCTTTCCATGCTGACGGAGGTGTGCGGGGGAACGCTGTTGGTAATGAAGACGTTGCCGGCAATGACGGAGCCTTTACCGATGATGGTGTCGCCGCCGAGGATGGTGGCGCCGGAGTAGATGGTGACGTCGTCTTCGATGGTGGGATGGCGTTTCTGGCCGCGTAGGAGCTGGCCGAATGCAGGGGCGAGCGCGCCGAGAGTAACGCCCTGGTAGATTTTGACGTTGTTACCGATCTCGGTGGTTTCGCCGATGACGACGCCGGTACCATGGTCGATGAAGAAGCGTTCGCCGAGCTTGGCACCGGGGTGAATATCGACGCCGGTAACGCTGTGGGCGTATTCGGTCATGATTCGCGGCAGAAGCGGGATCTGCAGCTTGTGGAATTCATGAGCCAGACGCTGAACCATGATGGCATGGAGGCCCGGGTAGCAGAAGATAGTTTCGTCGGGCGTCTGGGCAGCGGGATCTCCATCAAAGGCAGCTTGAACATCGGTGGCGAGAACTCGCCGGATGGACGGGATACGGTCGAAGAAAGTGGCAACGCAATCGGCTGCCTTGCGATCGCACTCTTCGCATTCTTCGGTCCGGCCATTGGCACCGGGCAGTTTTTGTTGATAGCGAAGGCAGAGCCGGACCTGCTCAAAGAGCATGTCAGACAACTCATTGACCAATTCGCCGATGTGATAGGTCACATTGTCGCGTGTCAGCCCCTGTTTGCCAAAATAGCCGGGGAAAACCAACTGTTGAAGAAGCTTAATACACTCGATGATGACATCGGTGCTGGGCAAATAGACTTGGTTGAGATGCTGCATCCTGGGCTCGCTGAGAATGCTCTCGGCGAGGACATCCACGACGGCTGGCAGGCGTTGGCTCAGTTCGCTGCGTTTCATAGGTCTGATCGGTACGGGCGTACGCCCGTACTCCTTGGTTGGAGATCAATTCTCGATTTGGGGGACAATAAGGGAGAATGCGGCGCGAGTCTACTCGCAGCCGCTAGTACAGACGCACCGAACTCGAATAGGCAGGCACATCATTGTGCCTATGATGATACGGCTTGCGGGTACCGAAGGCAATTCCATAATGATAGGGGGTTGTTCTATATACACAGGGTCTTTCAGTTGTGTTAGAAGTGCCGGATCATCGCAGAAAAGGCCCCTCCCCGAATCTTCTCTCCCAGAGTAACGGGCGAGGGGACTTAGCGATTGCAGTTCAACAGGAGACGGACAGACAGCCATGGAAATATTAATGATTGGCGTTTCGGGTATGCGGGGCACGGTGGGCGGCACGTTGACGC
Organism: Bacillota bacterium; assembly: GCA_050261455.1. Classification (GTDB taxonomy): domain Bacteria; phylum Planctomycetota; class Phycisphaerae; order Tepidisphaerales; family Tepidisphaeraceae; genus JAPLNB01. The sequence goes on along the minus strand of JBLNDH010000657.1, from coordinate 63 downwards.
CCCCGGTGATCAACCAGATGGCCAGCGCATTTGCTGCCTGGCTGAAGCAGACGCAGTCGCCTG
>JBLNDH010000656.1:0-6210 GCA_050261455.1 Bacillota bacterium | reverse complement strand
GAATTCTGGGGATTGCAGACATGGGGGATTGCCTAGGTTCTCAGGGGTGGGCAGAGAGGTGGGGATTGAGTGAGAGGGGATACGGAGCAAAAGGGGGAAAGAGATAGAGCGACGACGGTGGGGATTGGGGGAGGTTTTTGGGAAGCGTTTTGGTGTCCGCGCAGTGTTGATAACGAGGTGGGCCGATAGTAGTTTAGGAAGCAGGCTGAGGCATACGGTGCTTCGGGCAATAAATGCGGTCAATGCATTTGCAAGAGGCCGCCTGTTCGTTTAGACTCTGCGACGCTTGGATGGACGATTTCGGGCTCTGGAAGCTGCGTCGTGGGGCGAACAGGGTGGAGTCGAAGTCCGAGCGACCAAAGTGGCTCATGGTGAAAGTGGCTCGAGGCTCGCTTCGGTAATGGTTGGGAAGAATTTCCAGCGATTGCGGCGAGGCGAAACAGCGGCCGGCCAGCCTTCAGGAAAGAAAGTTTGGGGTGCATGGTAACGCTTGCTCCCGCGAACTGAATAGGCACCAAGACATACACCAGAACAGTTCTCCTGCGCATGCTCCAACGACTCACACGTTCGCGAGACACAATGAACCGAAGTGGTAATCGGTTAGGTGTGCCATCGAAGAGAGGCGGAGTGAGTTGCAGCGCGAATCAAGCCAGCCGCAGTGGCGAGCGGCGAGGCGAATGTGAATGGAGGAACGCCCGTGTTCTTCAATAGCTTCGACCGGGATGCATCCAATTTGTTTGTACGTCGGCGGATTAACAAAAGGGCAGCGGCCCTGGCGGTGGCGGTGGCGACAACGCTGCCAACCGTTGGTTTGACGGCAAGTCATGTGTATGGCATGACGGAAGTCGAACAGGCGTTGGTTCTGCTGGCGGAGCAAGCGAAGCTCAGCGATGCGGAGCTGCTGACGGCAGGGACCGAGCAGTACAACAAGGGGTTGTACGAGGAAGCGCAGGCGACGCTGCAGCAGATCAAGGTTGATGGGCTGGCGGCGGCGGACCGGGAGAAGCTGACGGAAGCATTGAAGAAGGTGGAAGGGGCGCTGAGCGAGCGGAAGGCAGCGCGGGCGGAATTCGAGCTGGGTGAGCAGTCGCTGGCCGACAAGAAGGCCGATGAAGCGATCAAGCATTATCGGTCGGCCGCGGAGAACAAGTTTGCAGACAGCGCGACCAAGACGAAGGCGGCATCGCAGTTGGCGGTGGCGCAGGCGAATGTGAAATCGGCGAAGCAGGATCTGAAGGGGTTATATAAGGAAGCAGTCGCCGATTATAAAGCCGACCGGTTCGATGCGGCGAAGGGGAAATTCGAGCAGCTGGCCGCGGCGGGGTATAAGGGCGGGTTGTTCGACAAGAAGCCTGGGGAATTCCTGAAAGACATCGAGAAGAAGCAAGCCGAGGCGAAGACAGCGCCTGCGGCAGTAGCAGAGAACAAGGACGCTGCGGAAAAGAAGGATGCCGCCGAGGTGAAGGTGGAGCAGGCGCAGAACGAGGCGCCGAAGGCGGATGGCAAGCAGGCGTATGAGGCGGGCGTGGCCGCCTACAAGGGCGGGGACATGGCCACGGCAAAGGTGAAATTCGCCGAGGCCCAGGGCGCGGGGTATAAGCCGGGCCTGTTCAAGGATTCGCCGGGCCGGTACCTGGCGATGATCGAGGCCAAGGAGCAGAAGGCTACGCCGGCCATGGCAGCAGAGGCGGCGACGACGCAGCCAATAGTGGACGCGACGTCTCCGGCTCAGAAGGAATTGCAGGAGACGGCACGTCTGGAGAGCCTGCGGAAACAGCAGCGGACCTTTGAGGCTCAGCAGCTGGTGGAAAAGGCGCAGGAAGCCCAGAAGGACAATCGAGTGGCCGATGCGTATGGGCTGTACGCCCAGGCGGTCGAGTTGGATGCGACGAACAAGGCTGCGGTCGAGGGCAAGGCCCAGACGCAGCTGGCGGTGACGGGCGGGAACGAGAAGCCGCTGATCGAGCGAGAAACCGATCGGATTCGGCTGCTGCAGGAAGTCATCAACTACAGCTTCGATAAAGCGATTGCGGATTCGAAGGCGGCCACTGCGAAGAAGGACTTCGTGGTCGCCAAGGAAGCGTTGGATGCGGCGGTCGTCGCGAAGGAATCGCATCCGGGGATCTTCAAGGCTGAGCAGCTGGCGCGGTTTGACACGGTGGTGGCAAACGCACGGGTAGACTTGGCCAAGGCCCAGGAGGCAGAGGGCCAGGCATCGGCGGCGACTGCGGCGGACGAGGCAGCCAAGGATGTGGCGCGTCGGCAGCAGCAGGAGCAGGAAGAGCGGCGCCGGACCGTGCAGTCGCTGGCGAAGACTGCCAAGCAGTTGGTGTATGACGGGCAATACTCGCAGGCGTTGGGTGTGATCAACCAGATCCTGGTGATCGATCCGACGAACGACTATGCGGTGGGCGTGAAGCAGGTGGTGCAGGATTATGCGGTGCTGCAGGAGCAGCGGCGGATCCGGGAGAAGATCGATCGCGAGTTTGAGAAGCAGTTGAACGCCGCGGAAGAGCGGAAGATTCCGTATCTGGACACGCTGGTGTATCCGACGAACTGGCCGGACATCAGCGAGACGCGTGATCGCGGGATGGCGGAAGAGCGAGGCGACGCGGCGGATGACCTGCAGGTGCAAGCGGCGTTGGATAAGAATCTGCCGGGCATCAAGTTCGAGCAGGCCCCGTTGGCGGCGGTGGTCGATTTCATGCAGGATGTGAGCGGGTCGAACATCTACGTGGCTTGGCCGGTTTTGAAGGCCGCTGGCGTGGATCGCGACACGAAGGTGTCGGTGACGCTGCACAACGTGAAATTCTCCAAGGCTTTGCAGACGGTTCTGGCGGATGCCAGCGCCGGGGCGCCGTTGGGATACACGATCGACCAGGGCGTGATTTGGATTTCGACGTCCGAGGAACTGAATAAGAATACGACTGTCCAGGTCTATGACATTCGGGACCTGCTGGTGACGGCTCCGGACTTTGTGGAGCCGCCCGATTTCGCACCGGCTCGCAGCCGCGAGAACGCTGACCGGAGCAACCGGAGTGGCGTGTATAACGGCAGCGGGACGCGGAGCGGTGGCGGTGGTGGTCGCTACAGCAATTGGGGCAACGGCGCCAATGGCAACAATGGCAGCACCGCCAGCAGCAGCGACACGGTTCAGAGTGGCTCGTATGCCACCAACGAGCAGCGGACGCAGGAACGGGTCAACGAGATCATGACGCTCATCCGGGAGACGATTGACCGGGAGAGCTGGATTGATAACGGCGGGAAGTTTGGGTCGCTGAAGTATCTGACGGGTCAGTTGATCGTCAACCAGACGCCGGAGAACCAGCGGAAGATGGCGAGCCTGTTGGACAAGCTGCGTGAGACGCGAGCGATCCAGGTGAGCATCGAGACGCGGTTCCTGACGGTGGCCCGGAACTTCATGGAAGACATCGGCGTCGATATCGACTTCTTCTTCAACATCAACGACCCGACGCACTTCAGCCCGATTTCGGTGAGCCAAGGCAGTTCGAAGTTCACGGAGAATCCGGCAACGCTGGTGCCGGGCAGCTTGGGTGCATCGACCACCCAGAGCCAGCCGGCGATGACGATTCAGGGCAGCTTCCTGGATGATTTCCAGGCGAACTTCCTGATTCGGGCAACGCAGGCGGCGAAGCACAGTTCGACGGTGAATGCCCCCCGCGTGACGGTGTTCAACGGGCAGCCGGCGTTCGTGATCGTGGCCCAGGAACAATCGTACGTGTCGGACTTGGAAGCGGTGACGGGCGAAGGCGTGGGCTTGTTCAACCCGATCATCGACGTGACGGCGAGCGGCGTGCGGTTGATCGTTCAGCCGACCGTCTCGGCCGACCGGAAGTATGTGACGCTGGCGTTGCAGCCGACGGTGACGCAGCTGGTGAACTTGGCGTCGTACCCGGTGTTCGGGTTTGCCAACGAGAACGGCAACAATAACGGCAATAACGGTGGTAACAACACGCCGGGCCAGCCCGATGTCATGCAGGCCAACGTGCAGTTGCCAATCATTAACGTGACGGCGGTGAACACGATCGTGAGCGTGCCGGACGGCGGGACGCTGTTGTTGGGCGGGCAGACGATCGCGGGTGAAGTGGAACTTGAGGAAGGTGTGCCAATACTCTCCAAGATCCCCTTCATCAAGCGGCTGTTCACGAACAAGTCGACGGCGAAGGATGAGCAGATCCTGCTGATCCTGTGCAAGCCGACGATCATCATCCACCGCGAGATTGAGCAGCAGCAGTTCCCGCTGCTGAATGCGAAGCGGTAAACGGATCAGTGAATCTGAGCTTACGAAAGGGAAAAGCGATGTGTCGCTTTTCCCTTTCTTCGTTTGTGGGGGAGCACTTTGGGGCGGAGCGGGAGGGCATGGTGAACAGGCTGATTCTGGGGGAGGAGAGCGGATGTCGCACCGATGTGGCAGTCGGGAGGGCGGGCCTCGTAGAGCAGCACCGCGGGTTTGACGAGTTGTAGAGGAGGGGCGTGGCGCGGAAAACCCGCCCCCTGCGGAAGGGATGGCGATGGTGCAGTTGCAGCAAGGGTCTTCGCACACGGAGAAGAAACAAAGGGATTGGGGCACAGACAAGGCGGGGTGATGGGGAAGGGTCTGGCAAAGGGGGAGAAGCGCGGCGGGAGCTGCATGGGCGGGCCACCCATGCCACGTTCTCAATTGGCCACCGATGGCACACCAATGCACACCGATGAAACGCGCACGGGCAAGATGCCCGTGCTACGCTGTAGGCGGCGCCTGCTACACGCAATCGGGAATTGCTGTAAGAGGCAGGGGTCAGAGATCGAGGGGCTGACGCCCCTGGCTATGGACGATAGCCCCGTTGGGGCTGAAGCAGACGGGGCGCGGGCATCATGTTCCGGAGAAGCGGGCGAGGGAGAGGAACGCGTGGCAGGACGAGAGGTACACTGAATCGGGGATTGCGCTGCTCGCTACGTGGCGTTGCAGGCCGCTATAGCCCCCCTACCGCCGGCCCCCCTACCGCGGGGAATCCCTTGCGCATGTGGGGCTTGTTGGGCGGGGATGAGAGGATAGTCCGGCCCTGCGGGCCGCCGCTAAACGGGGCAAACTGCGGGACGGCGATAGAGGAGTTGAGGAAGAGCTACAGGCTCAAGGACGCTGACGATCAGGAGAAACCCCGGGAGTTGGTTCCCGGGGTGGTGTGCGGGGAGCGGGGCGACTTCAGGGGTTCTGAAGGATTTGGTTGAGGAGAACGGGGTGGGAGGCGGGGCCGGCGGCGAGGAAGGGAACTTTGGCGCCATCGTAGTTGAGCAGGTTGAAGGGGAAGATGGGATTGCCCTTGAGGTCAGTGAAGAGGCCGCCGGCTTCGAGGACGATCGCGGCGGGAGCGGCGGCGTCCCAGAGCTTGCCGTTGACGGTGAGGGCGCCATGGGCGATACCGGCGGCGACCTGGGAGGCTTCAAGAGCGGCGGAGCCGATGCAACGAATCTTCCAAGCGGTCTGGCCGATCCAATGGACGGCGTACTGGGGGAGGTGGCCTTGCTTATCGAGGAGGTTGCTGGTGAGCATGAGGATGGAGCTGGCATCCAGAGGCGTCTGCAGGGCGTGAATGGGCTTGTTATCGAGGGTGGCACCGTGGCCCTTGGCGGCGGCGTAGACTTGATTGCGGCAGACGTCGTAGACAACGCCGAGGACGGGGTAGCCGGCCTCAATCAGGCCAACGCAGACGGCAAAGGTGGGGAAGCCGGCGACGAAGTTGTTGGTGCCATCAATGGGATCAATCACCCAGACACGACCGTTGGGGTTGGGGCAATCGAAGGTGATAGCGTCGCCGGTGTCATTTTCCTCACCGATGATGCCATCGGCGGGGAATTGTTTGCGCAGGCCGGCCACGATATGACGCTGAGTGGCGCGATCGGCGATGGTGACGGCCTCGGCGTGGCGTTTGGTGAGGCGTTCGACGTGGCCGAAATGGCTGAGGACGATTTTAGCGGCCCCGCGGACTAGATCGATAACGTATTGAAGATCGTGTGTGAGATCCATGATTGCTTACGTAAGCGGAAGAAGAGAACAGTACGGCGGGTAAGGTGAAAGAGCAAGGGGAGAGTGAGATTGGGACGGACGAGTCTTAAGGGTACACCGGGGAAAATCCGAATGACGAAATCCGAATGTCGGAGCAACGACGAGATCCGAATGACGAGATGGAAAGGCGGCGAAGGGGCAACATC
>JBLNDH010000655.1:0-3153 GCA_050261455.1 Bacillota bacterium | reverse complement strand
TGGTGCGGACGGAGGTGGAATTCTCCTGGGTGTTCGTGTCGGTATTGGTCGCCATTTGCGTGGTCGGGGCCTTGTCCGGACCGACGGCGATGGCGGTATCGTTGTGGGGCTTGCCGGAGGTCTTGCTGGAGACGGCCAGAGGCTTCTCGTTCAGCTGTTTGACGGGATCCACGTACTTCTGGTGCACATAGAGGAACGCATCGGCTGGGGGCTTGATCTGATAGTACTCGTCCTGCTCGCCGACGATCGTCACCTGCGTGCCAGTGCTCAATTTGCATTGGACGGCGGTTTTCAAGGGGGTCATCGTGCTGCCGGCGCGGACGCGGATGCTATTCCGGATGACGGTTCCGGCGTTGCTGTCGCCTTGTCGCTGCACGAAGGCCTTAGAGATCAGGCTGTAGCTACCTTCGGGCGGGGTGATCTTCAGCCAGTCGAGCTTGATGCCGACGACGGTGACAGGGGTGCCCTTGTCGAGCCGCATGGTGGCATAATAGTTCTCGCTGGGCCCGCTGCGGACCTGGACGGCGTTGGTGTTGATCACGCCAGCGAATTGATATCTGGAATTCTCGACCTGGGGCACGTCCTCGGTGCGTTCTTGGGCGTAGGTGGAAGCCGGCATCAGCGGAGCGGCTATCACCACAGAAAAGGCGGCGGCGAGAACGGCAAGACGAGTGGCCATGAGGGCACCTCCGTGTGCGATGAAAGAGATCCACTGCGCGACCGACAATCGCGTCTCGTAAGCGAATCTGCTGAAGGCATCACGCACGCACAAACAGTCGTGGATACCCGAAAGCCCGATTCGGGACGGGTATTATCCACATGGGGGGAAGGAAAGTAAAGCAGGGGGGATGTTGCGTCAGGGGAGTCAAATCGCCCGAAGGTCTAGAGAAGCCCCAGCGGAGAAGCCTCAATGACTAAATCCTAATGTCTAAAGGAGTCCCAATGACCTAATGACGAATGACGAACGGGGTCCTTGGTCCTTTGTCCCGTGTCCTTTACAGGGGGCCCGTTCGTCATTGGTTTTTTGGGCATTCGTCATTCTTTGGACATTCGGGTTTAGGCATTAGGTATTCGTGTATCTTGCCTATCTTGACATCGCAAAATTGAAAATCCGTGCTACACTTGCAATGTGGGCCGCATTGTGTCGTCTCTAACATAGTGGAGGCCGGATTGGAGACCACAGAACTCTGCACGCAGCGCAGCGCGCAAGAATTGCTGGCGGAATTCAAGGCGACGGGTCGGGAGGAACCGTTCGAAGAGATTGTCCGTCGTTACGCCGGCATGGTCTATCATGTCTGCCTCCAGGTCACGAAGAACAATCACGACGCCGAAGATGTGACCCAGGCGGTCTTCTTAACGCTGGCGGTGCAGGCCAAGACGAGCAAGGAGATTCGCTGTCTGGGGCCTTGGCTTCAGCAGGTGGGACATCGGCTGGCGTTGGATTTGCGGAAATCCAAGAAGCGGCGGCAAGCACGCGAAGAGAAGCACAGCTTGATCCAACAGTATACCAACCCCTGTTATGAGCAGCCGGCTCCTCTGGATCAGGAGGAGTTGCGGTTCATCATCAACGAGGAGTTGAACAAGCTGCCCGCTAAATATAGGCTGCCGCTGGTTTTGTATTATTTCGGGGGGCTGAGTCGCGACGCCATGGCCAAGGAATTGCACCTCAAGGTTGGCACCTTGGGGGCGCGGCTGCATCGAGGGCGGGCGATGCTGGGGACGCGTCTGGCGGAGCGTGGGGTGCTTATGGCGGAGGGGTCGCTGTCGATGGCGTTGATGTACAGCGTGCAAAGCACAATCACGGACGCGTTGATTGCGAACACGTGCCAGGCTGCGACTCAATATGTTGCTTGTGGGGATCTGAACGTGGGGGTGTTGCCCATCCAGGTGGTGGGGCTGGTGAAGAATGCGGTTCGGGCAGCAATTCTGGCGAAATTGAAGACCTTGGGGATTGTGTTACTGGTGGCGGGGACGGCCGTGGCGGCGGGGGCTGAAGTTGTTTCCCGCTCCCGGCCGTTGGATCTGCATTTGAACCTGCCGTCGGAACTGGGCGATCGCGTTTTGCCTCTGCTGCAACCCATTCCGATTCCGAGGTTTAGCGATGCCACCCCGAAGGCTCAGGAGCCGCAGTCGCCTGTACCGGCCAATACTGCTTTAGCGAATCAAACAACCCGTGGGCTACTCCGGGAGGGTGGTGGCCCCGGGTTTTCTATCGACTACCTAGGATCTGGTTCGACGTGGAGCAGCCTAGCCGGGAATGCGGGGCCGGTGGCTTGGTTGGGAACCTCGAGCGGCGGGGTGTTGCCGTATGCATTTGAGGGCTCGGGGGTGGGGGCGAAGCACTCGGCGAGCCTTTCGAGCGGGCCGGTGTTGCAGGCGAGTGTTCCCGGTTGGTCGGGGCGTGGCGGCGCGGTTAATTCCTGGGTGGCCAATTGCTTATCACCACAGCCGATCAATGGAGTGGGAACATTTCGATCGGCGACGGCGCTGGGGAGTGGGGGGATGGCAACAGGTTGGCGGCAGCAGGCGACGGTGGCGCGGGCAAGCGGTGGCTATGACTCGAAGACGCAAACCCCAGGAGAGACGCCGGGTTCGGGGGGGAGTGGGCCGATTATCAAGCCGGTCGAGCCTCCTGTGGTCCAGAATCCACCTCCCAGCGGGCCTCCGGGGAGTCCGGGGTCTGTGCCGATTATCCCGCCGATCGCGCCACCGCCGGTGGTCGACAGCGGGGCGTTGGCGAGCGTGGTAGTCAATCCGACCCATATAGGGCAGGTTGCGAGTTCGCCAACATCATCGGGCTACGTGCCATCCACAACATGGAATTCCTCTTCTGGAACGGGGTCGCTGGTTTTCAGTGATACGCGTGGCACGACAGGGGTGTTAACGGGCAGCCAATCTGCGGCGGGTGTTGATGCGTATGAGGTGAGCGTCGGGACGCCGTTCCTGCCGACGGAATCGGGGGGACGCGTCATGTGCACCACCGATACGGTGCGAGGCTATGGGAAGTCGCAACAGGTGGGTTTGTTTACGCAGAATGGGCAGGTGATCGCGGATGGGTATGGGGCTCGCCAGACCTTGGATCTGTCGGCGGTCAGTGCGATCGAGAACAGCATCGACAATCCTGTGCAGCGGGGGACCAACGGGTGGTATGCC
>JBLNDH010000654.1:0-7336 GCA_050261455.1 Bacillota bacterium | reverse complement strand
CTCCATGTATGGCCTGACCGAGTGCAAACGCTGCACCTATCTGCCTCCCGAGCAGCTCAAGACCCGCCCCGGCTCCGTGGGCATTGCCATCCCCAACACCGAGGCGTGGATCGTCGACGATGCCGGTAACAGACTCGGCCCCAATGCGGTAGGGGAGTTGGTTATCCGTGGCCCCCACGTCATGCAAGGCTATTGGGAAAACCCCGACGCTACCGACAAAGCGCTCCGCCCGGGCCCTTATCCCTGGGAAAGAGTCCTCTACACCGGCGACCTCTTCAAAATGGACGACGCCGGCTACCTCTACTTCGTCGGCCGCAAGGACGACATTCTCAAAACCAAAGGTGAAAAGGTTAGCCCCAAGGAAGTCGAAAACGTGCTCTATGCTCTCCCCGGCATCAAAGAGGCGGCCGTGGTGGGTATCCCCGATCCCATCCTCGGCATGGCCCTGAAGGCACTCATCGTCTCCGCCGAACCCAATGCCCTCAGCGAGCAACAGGTCCTGCGCCACTGTGCCGCTCACTTGGAGGACTACATGGTCCCCAAGTTCGTCGAATTCCGCGTCAGCCTCCCCAAAACCTCCACGGGCAAGATCCGCCGCAAATCTCTCCAAGCCGAAGCCCTCGGCCAACCACTCGAAAGTGCCGATGAATGATCCTCAACCCCTCCACATAGGAGTCCGCCCATGACGACGTTGGTTCGCTCCCCAATCGAGTCTTCCCTCCGCTTCTCCAAGGACGTGCTGACGATCGACCCGGCCAGTGTAACCCAGCAGATCACCACCACGATTCGCCAGCAAATCCTCCAAGTCCTCAAACGCCGTGGCGCCGTGCTGGGCCTCTCCGGCGGCGTTGATTCCAGCGTCACCGCTGCCCTGTGCGTCCAAGCCTTGGGCAAGGACCACGTCCTGGGCTTGCTCATGCCCGAAGCCGACAGCGATCCCCAAAGCCTTGAACTCGGCCAACTCGTCGCCCAACAGCTCGGCATCGCCACCGTCGGCGAAGACATTGCCCCGATCCTCTCCGCCCTGGGTTGCTATCGCCGTCGCGATGAAGCCATCCGCCAGGTCTTTCCTGCTTGGACCCCTCAATGCAAATGCAAGCTGAACCTCCGTCGGCAGGGGGCCTATAACGTGTTTTATCTGGTGGTGCAGGATGAGCAGGCTCAGCAGCACACTCTTCGTCTGCCCCTGGAGGCCTACCTGGGGATCGTTGCCGCCACCAACTTCAAGCAACGCACCCGCAAACAGCTTGAGTATTACCACGCCGATCGCCTGAACTACGCCGTTGTCGGCACCCCCAATCGCCTGGAGTACGACCAAGGCTTCTTCGTCAAGAACGGCGACGGCTCTGCCGATCTCAAACCCATCGCCCATCTCTACAAGACCCAGGTCTACCAGTTGGCCGAGTATCTGAACGTCCCCGAGGCCATCCGCCGCCGCCCGCCCACCACGGATACCTATTCGCTGGCTCAGACCCAGGAAGAGTTCTACTTCGCCCTCCCCTATGGGCCTATGGATCTCTGCCTCTGGGCGTTGAACCACGGCATTCCCCCCGAATCCGTCGCCGCTGAACTCCAACTCTCTCCCGATCAGGTTCGCCAGGTCTACCACGACATCCAAACCAAACGCCGCACCACCGCCTACCAACACCGCTCCCCCCTGCTGGCGCAACCCGTCCAGGAAGTCGAAACGTGTTCGGCCCGTTCCCTATAGCTCTCCTGCCAACAGTTCCCCATCATCACGCATACTGTGGGCATGAAGGGGCGAGCTCAGTGTTTATCACATGATGCCGGCTGGGTTTCCATCTGATACTGAGCCGACACTTGGATTTGGTGTATTAAAGTTGCTTTAAAGGGAGTTGTAAAACATGCAATAAAATGATAGCTGATGTGTAATGAGAGCCGTTGCCCTATTTGTGGTGCGAGGGGGCATCTGGCGATGGATGACTGGCAGTAAGAGACGAAAGATGAAGGCTGGCATACCATGCTCCAGAACCACAAGATGGGTGATTATCATGCCGACAAACCGGCTTTCCTCATTACGATCGACACGGAAGGGGACAACCTCTGGGCCAAACCTCACCTGATCAGTACCGAAAATGCCTGTTATCTCTTCCGGTTTCAGGCTTTTTGCGAGCAGTTCAGCTTGAGGCCGACTTACCTGACCAACTGGGAAATGGCCAACTGCCCTGTTTTTCGCGCCTTTGGTCGCAATCTCCTGACACGAAACGCTGGCGAGATCGGCATGCATCTGCATGCCTGGAACTCACCCCCGTTCACTCCGCTCACCGACGATGACTACGTCCACCAACCCTATCTCACCGAGTACCCCGAGGACCAATTGCGCCAGAAGGTTCAAGTCCTGACCGAGTGTCTCGAGCAAACTTTTCAAACTCAAATGGTCAGCCATCGCGCCGGTCGCTGGGGTTTCAATGAAGTCTACGCCAAAGCCCTTATCGACTATGGTTACCGCGTTGATTGCTCCGTGACGCCCCACCTCTCCTGGCGCCAATATATCGGTTCGCCTGATGGTGCCGGCGGCCCCGATTTCACCAACTACCCGGAAACCGCCTATTTCCTCGATCCCAGCGACATCAGCCGTCCCGGACAATCCACCCTCTTGGAGGTCCCTCTCACCGTCACGGCACCGCATTTCGGCAAACTTGCCCACATCCTGCCGCCGATCCTCCGGATGGCCGGCTCCTTCGGCCATCGCGTCGCCCGCCACTTCTTCCCGCTCCACGCGCGAATGGTCCCCAATGGTCGAAATCGCCGCCTTCTGCTGGACTTACTTCTCGCTGCCATCCACTACCAACGCGACTACGTCCAACTTACGCTCCATTCCTCCGAGTTGATGCCTGGTGCAAGCCCGAATTTCCTGTCTCCCTGCAGTATCGAGCGACTCTACGATGACCTCAATGCCGTCTTCACCTTTGTCCGCGACCGTTTTGTTGGGCTGACCTTGCGCGAATACCACGACCGCCGGGTCGCTTCACCCGCTCCCGCTCAATCTGCCGTAGGAACTTTACGATGATCCCGCCTTCGACAACCGGGTCGCCGCCTCACTCGCGAATCCCCGCCGCGTTCCCGTCGGCCGCGGGCTACCGGGTCATCCAGGCCGACATTGAACGCGATCGCGAGGCCATCCTCGACGTCTGGCGGCGAAACCTCGCCGAGTATTTCACGCCTGGCCAGGAAAACGCCAAGTTCGCCTGGTACTACCAGAACAACCCCTATGGCTCCGGCCGATGCTGGCTGCTCCTGAAGACCCCCGGGGATCACGTCATTGGGGCCACGGGCCTGGGCCTGCGCCGAATCTCCATCGCCGGAACCCCGCAACTCGTGGGCCTCGCTTCCGACCTGGCCGTGGATCGCGAGCACCGAACCCTGCTCCCAGCCCTTATGCTCCAGCGGGCCGCGCTCACTTCCCTTCAAAAGGACCTGGCGTTCATCTATGGCCTGCCCAATCCCAAGGCCACCAGTGTGCTCCATCGCGTCGGCTATCAAAGCCCCGGAAGCCTTGTACGCTATGCCAAGGTCCTCAACCTCGAACGCTATCTTCAGAACATTGGCCCCCTGCGTCTGCTTGCTCGTGGCGCAGCCGCGGTCCTGAACCCCGCCCTACGCCTTGCTTCCGCCGAAACCTGGCGCCGCCCGTGCAACCATAACCTCTGCGAACTGCCCCAATTCGACGATCGCTTCGATGACCTCTGGCAGCGTGCCTCCTCCGCATCCCCCCTGATCGGCCATCGCACCCGCGAATTCCTCCGCTGGCGTTACACCCAATGTCCGCTGCTTCAATACCGCATCCTGGCCCTCCTCGACCAACACCAGGATCGCCTCCTGGGTTACCTGGTCTGCTATAACGCCAATCCCCACGAACTCACCATCGCCGACATCCTGGCCGATGGACCGCAACGCACTCTCGATGACCTGCTTGCCCAGTCCATCTCCTTCGCCCGAACCCACCGCTTCCATGTGGTCTACTGCCGTCTCTTCGGCTCGCCCCGCATGCAGGAGTTGCTCGCCCGTTTTGGCTTTCGCCGCCGACAGGCAGAAACGCCTCTGGTGATTGCCCTCGGCCGCGACGGCTCTCCGTCTTTGTCCGCCGATCAGATTCAGCAGTGGCACTTCCTCCTCGGCGATGAGGACTGCAACTAATGCCCACTCAGTTACCCATTGACGCGTGATCTTTATTTGTTGATTGAACAACTTTCCTCACAGGGTCCGCTTCGGCGGCCCCGTCATTCTCTCGCACCAACGCAACACGATGACCATGATCGCCTTCTCAATTCTCCTGACCGCCGTGGTCCTGGGGCTGTTCTTCGGGCAAATGCGACGACGTTACCTGCACCGCTGGCTTGGCGCTTACCTTCGCCAATCTCCTAAACGCTGGGCCTCCCGCGGCCAGCGCCCGATCCATCTGCTGCTTTGCATTGCCGATCATTACGAGCCGGAAAACGGCGATGTCTCCTCCGATATCGCTCGGGGCCGCGTCCAACGCTGGATCCAGGATTATCCCCGCCTCTTCGTTCAGTTCCGCGACAGCGACGGCCTGCCCCCGCGCCATTCCTTCTTCTATCCCATCGAAACCTACAACGCAGAGGACATTGATGCCCTCGCCGGCCTCTGCCGCCAGGGGTTCGGCGAAGTTGAGATCCATCTCCATCACGATCACGATTCTGCCGAATCCCTCAAGCACAGGCTCCAAACGGCCATACAACTCCTGGCCGAGCACCATGGCCTGCTTTCTCGCCATCGCCTCACCCAGCAATTGGCGTATGCGTTCATCCATGGCAACTGGGCCCTGGCTAATTCCCGGCCCGATGGACGCTTGTGTGGCGTCGATAATGAGCTCCAGATCCTACGCGAAACCGGCTGTTATGCCGATTTCACCTTCCCCTCTGCCCCCGACTGTACCCAACCCCCGAAAATCAACAGCATCTATTACGCCCCTACAATCGGCCGCTGCGCCCATGAGTCCGGCATCGATGCCGGCACGTTGCCGCCGCCCGAAAACTCCCTCTTGCTCATTCAAGGCCCGCTCCTGCCCGACTGGCGGAATCGCAAATATGGCCTGATCCCTCGCATCGAGAATGCCTGTATCCAGCACAACCAGCCGCCTACCGCTCATCGCCTGGACCTCTGGCTCAAAGCCGCCATCCAGGTTCCCACTCGCCCCGATTGGTTCTTTGTCAAACTCCACACACACGGCGCGCCCGAACGCAACCGCCGCATCCTGCTTGGTCCCGCTATGCTCGAGTTCCATCAGGCCCTGGCTCGTCGCGCCCGCCAGGATGCCTCATTCCACTTCCATTACGTCACCGCGCGCGAAATGTATAACCTCGTGCGTGCCGCCGAAAATCACTGGCAAGGCTCAGTCCTCGCCGCCCGCGACTTTGAATTACTTTGGAACGCCACCTCGCCCGGCCTCCCATGTGCCCTCGGAACCTGCCGGAAACAACATGGCGAATAATCCGGAATCGACTCGTGGTCTTTCCTCCTCATACGCCACTCGGCGCCGTTGATTCCAAAGCCTGCGCCAGGAGGAGCCTGCCATGTCAATGCGGCAAAGACTTCTCGACACCGTCCTGCTTACTATCCTCTTCCCCACTCTGCTGTGCTTGTTCGCGTCGGTCATTCTGGTCATTGAAATCGTGCTCTTGTCTTGGTTCTGCAAGGTTCGCTGATTGGCTGGGCGCCGCTCACGGGGAATTGGTGCGAACGTGTTTCGAAACAATATTGGATGTGCCACTGGCGGCATTTCGGGTGCCATTGGCTGCCACCTGGCACGGGTACCCATTCAAAGGCACCACGTTCTAAAACGAGTTCTGATGGAATACTGTCCAGGGGACAGGCTTTCTGAAGACCCTGGTCGCTGCAATCTGCTTCTAGAGGGAAAACATGCTCATCCGATCTGTGATGCTTGCCCGTGCTGAATGCCTCGAAAGCCGCCTGTTCCTCAGTACCTACTACGTCTCTTCCCAAGGCAACGACGCCGGCACCGGCTCCATCGCCGATCCGTTTCTGACGCTCCAGCAGGCTGCCGACACCGTCGACGCTGGCGATACCGTCATTGTCGAACGCGGTACCTACGCCGGGTTCAATCTCCGCACCAGTGGCACCCCCTCGGCCCGCATCACCTTCCACGCTGAACCCGGTACCCTGATCAATGAGCGTAGCCTGTATAACCGCTACGGCATCAACCTCGATGGGGCCAGCTATATCACCATCGAGGGTTTCAAGGTGGCACCGGACTCCACCACCATGATGGACGTCTGCATCCGTACCGTTGAAAACACCGATGTCATCATCCGCAACAACATCGCCGACCATGCCTCCTGGTGGGGCATCCTCGCCTCCTTCACAGAAAACGTCGTGATTGAAAACAACACGGCCTCCAACAGCATCGTCCAGCATGGCATCTATGTTTCCGACAGCAGCCACAGCCCCGTCATTCGCAACAACCTCATCTTCGGCAACAGACAGGCTGGCATCCACCTTAACGGCGGTGCCCAGGATGGCGGCGATGGCCTCATCACCAATGCCCTCATCGAATACAACACCATCTACGACAACGGCGCGCGGGGGGGCTCCGGCATCAACGGCGATGGCGTGCAAAACTCCACCATTCAGCACAACCTCCTCTACGGCAACATCGGCTCCGGCATCTCCCTCTACCGCACCGACGGTCGCGAAAGCTCCACAAACAACCTCGTTCTGAACAACACCATTGTCATGCCCTCGGGGGGCCGCTGGGCCATCAATATCCAGGATGGCAGCACCGGCAATGTCCTCTACAACAATATCCTGGTTAACCAACATCCCTGGCGCGGCAGCATCAATATCTCTCTCGACAGTCTCCGCGGCTTCGTCAGCAACTACAACGTCCTCACCCCGCGATTCAGTACCATCGATATCCCCGGCGAAATGGGCTTGTCGGATTGGCGCTCCGAGACCCGCCAGGACCTCGACTCCATCGTCTCCACCGCTTCCTCGCTTTTTGTCGATCCGGCTAAGAATGACTACCGTCTTTCGCCCACCAGTCCCGCCATTGATGCCGGCAATCCGCTGACCTATTGCTTCCGCGAACCATCGCCCAACGGTGGCCGCATCAACATTGGCCACCAAGGCAATACCCCCCAAGCCACCACCAGCCCCGTTCAATCCATCCAACTCCTCTCCCCCAGCGGCGATCAACGCCTTAAGCTCGGTCAACCCATCGCCCTTTCCTGGCAGTCCGCGGGTCTGGCCAGGCAGAAGCCCATCGCCCTCATCAATGCAGGCTCCTTACGCCCTGTCGGCGATTACCTCCCCGATGCCTACCAGCTCATCACCG
>JBLNDH010000653.1:0-8509 GCA_050261455.1 Bacillota bacterium | reverse complement strand
CCCACTGCGGCCAGTCGGCACCGGAAGCCACCGAGCCCTGCAATGCCAGTCCCACGAAAAAGAAGCCCGCAAATGCTCGGGCAATCACCATCACTCACTCCTTGGTGCCACCGACCAGCCGCCTTCGCCCATTTCGCGATCCGCCACGTCTCTTGGATAGACTATCTCCGCTATTCAGAATCGTTGCCCCTCTTATATAGTGTGATCTGGGTCCACTTGCCCATGTGCCGATGGGTACGCTTCGCCCAGTGGAAGCCAACGGTTATGTCTACCAGCCAGTCGTCATCGCGGAGAGTCGTGCCCCGAGCCCGGTTGTCCAAAGGCACCGCGTGGCTACAAAGCCCCTTGTTGAACAAGGGAACGGCGTTCACCGAAGCCGAACGCGAGATCCTCGGATTGCGCGGCCTTTTGCCCCCGCGCGTCGCCACACTTGAGGAACAGGTCCTGCGAGTGATGAGCAACTACCGCAAAAAGCCCAACGACATCGAGAAGTATATCTATCTCATCGGGCTGCAGGATCGTTGCGAGACTCTGTTCTACCGCGTCATCATCGATCACCTTGAAGAGATGATGCCCATCATCTACACACCCACGGTGGGCAAGGCGTGCCAGGAGTACGGCAGCCTGTTTCGGCGGCCACGCGGATTCTATGTCTCAGCGTACGACCGTGGGAGAGTCGCCCAGATCCTGCAGAATTGGCCCCGTAAGGATGTCCGCGTCATCGTCGTCACCGATGGCGAACGCATCCTCGGCCTGGGCGACCTGGGAACCTACGGCATGGGCATCCCGATCGGCAAACTCTCCCTCTACACCGCCTGTGCCGGGATTCATCCCGGCGTCTGCCTGCCAGTCACTATCGATGTCGGCACCGAAAATGAAGCCCTACTCCACGATCCCCTCTACACCGGACTTCGCCAACATCGCCTTCGTGGGCAGGCTTACGATGAGCTGATAGACGAGTTCGTCTCTGCCGTGCAGACCCTCTTCCCCAAGGCGCTGATCCAATTCGAGGACTTCGCCAATTCCAACGCCTTCCGACTTCTTCGGACATACCAGTCTCGCGTATGCACCTTCAACGACGACATCCAGGGCACCGGAGCCGTGGTCCTGGCCGGGATCTATTCGGCCCTCCGTGTCACCGGCGGCCGCCTTCAGGATCAGATCATTCTCTGCCTGGGCGCTGGCGAGGCTGGCATTGGCATTGGCGACTCGATCGTCGCCGCCTTGCGTCAGGCGGGATTGGGCGAGGACCGGGCTTGCCAGTGCACCTGGTTCGTTGATTCGCAGGGTCTGATCGTCAAGAGCCGTACCAGCCTGGCCGATCGCAAGCTTCCCTATGCTCACGATCACGCCTGCTGCCCCAACCTGCTCTCGGCCATTGAGTCGCTCAAACCCACCATCCTGATCGGCGCATCCGGCGTACCCGGGAGTTTCTCCGAACCCATCATACGGGCCATGGCCCGGCTCAATAAACGCCCTGTTATCTTTGCCTTGTCGAACCCCACGTCCAAGTCCGAGTGCACTGCAGAAGAGGCCTATCGATGGAGTGAGGGGCGGGCGATGTTCGCCAGCGGCAGCCCTTTCAGCCCGGTCAACCTCGACGGCCACATTTTCGTGCCCGGCCAGGGAAACAATGCCTACATCTTTCCTGGTGTCGGCCTCGGCGTGGTCGCCAGTCAGGCCAAGCATGTCACCAATTCCATGTTCCTTCAGGCCGCCCAGACGCTGGCTGCTATGGTCTCGCCGGCAGATCTCGAACAAGGCCGCCTCTATCCTCCACTTCACAATATCCGCGAAGTCTCGGTCGCCATTGCCACCGCCGTGGCGGAGGAAGCCTATCGCCAGCGACTTGCTCGCGTGCGCAAACCCAAAGACCTCGGGGCTTTGATACGAGCGAAAATGTACGAGCCCCAGTACACTGCATATGTCTGACCCCCTATCACTCATCCATGCCAAGTACGAACAAAAATCCAGCGGCCCGAGAAAGAGCGGGCCGCTGGATTTGATATCCATCCTCTGATTGCCGCTGCCTTCAGCGACGGCGATTGCAGAGAGTGCTGAGAGCGATCAGATCTTCCACGGGTTGCGGTAGTCTCGCGTCAGCCACTTCGGATCGCCGGTGCCGTCAACAAAGGCGAACTTCGCCGGGTCCCACTTGAGCTTTTGGTTGTGGTAATACGCCTGGTTCATCAGATGGCAGCAGATTGCCGACCGACCACCGACCTGCTCACTGGTGACGGGCTTCTTTCGCGATTCGACGCACTTGATGAAGTCGGAAAGGTGGTTCCCGCTGACGTAGAGCTTGGTCTTCGCATCCTGGAGGTAAGCGCGCTCAGCCTTCTGCACCTGTGCGGCGCAGGAGGTGCCTTTGTCCTTCTCCTTGTCGTTGGTGAAGGAGGCAATGATCTCGCTGCCGCGTTTGAACCGGAATGCTCCGCGGTTGACCTCCATTTCGCCTTCGCTGCCATAGAAGTGCACACCGAAGCCGTCCTTGTGCTCCACCGTCACGCCATTGGCATAGACCAGCTTGGCGCCACGCTTGCTGCCGGCCTTGGCAGGCGGGAGGGCTTCCACCGGGCCGCTGTCATCCATTCCCAGGCCCCACTGGGCGATGTCGAGGTGATGCGCACCCCAGTCGGTCACCATGCCGCCGCCGAATTCGCGGTAGTTGCGCCAATCCGGGAAGTGGCCGTGAACGCCGCGCGGGCTGAGGACGGAACTGTACGGACGCATTGGTGCCGGCCCCACCCAGAAGTTCCAATCGAGCCCCGGCTCCATCGGTTGCTCCGGCAGGTTGCACGGAACGCCCGGATCACCGAAGCTGCACTCGACACGCTGCACCTTGCCAATGGCGCCGTTGAGCACCAGCTCGCAGGCAACACGGAATTCCTTCATCGACCGCTGCATGGAGCCGGTCTGCAGCACTCGCTTGTTGGCATCGACTGCGCGAATGACCTCCACGGCCTCGTAGATATTGTGCGTCAGCGGTTTCTCGCAATAGACGTCTTTCCCCGCCCGCAATGCCGCCAGCGTAATGATGGCGTGCCAATGGTCTGGCGTCGCGATGCAGACCGCGTCGATGTCCTTGCGATTGATAACGTCCCAGAAATCGTTGTACGTGTCGCACTTGCCGCCGCCCTTGTCGGGATGATCGGCATAGAACTGCTCGACGGTCTTCTTTGCACTCTCACGCCGGGTCGTATCAACATCGCAGATCGCCACCACCTGCGTGTCCTGGCCCAGGAATCCGCCCAGCAGACCACGCCCCTGCGTGCCCAGGCCGATGAAGCCCATGGTCAGCTTCGAATTGGGCTTGGTCTCCGCCGCCCAAATGTGCGACGGCAGAATGAACGGAGCGGCCACCGCCGCGGCAGTTACTTTCATGAACGAACGTCGTGAGGACCGCATAGCTTCCTTTCGATGAAGAGATTCGCACTCCTGTCGCAAACAAAACACACCGAGCTTCAAAGGTGGAGTGCCAGTTGAGTCCGTGTGAGACATCTTACTGATGGTCTGTTTCCAGGCCAGCCCTTTCGTCAATTCGGTTCTCTTATCGTCCCTTGAGCGATCACGGCGACAAAACGCCGACCCAGCCCTGCCTTTCGCATCGAGGGACGGCCTGCGATATACTCTAGTTCTACCCGGAGTATTACTTTGAAGACGGCTATTCTGTTGACGATCTCAAATATCTTTATGACGTTCGCTTGGTACGGGCACCTGAAGGATGCCAAGTCGGCACTCTGGAAGGTCGTATTGATCAGTTGGGGCATCGCCTTCTTCGAGTACTGTTTCATGGTCCCGGCCAACCGGATCGGCTATAAGGAAGGGCTATCCGGCTCCCAACTGAAGATCACCCAGGAGTTCATCACGCTCGTGGTCTTCTGCCTGTTTGCGACGCGCTACCTCGGCGAGCACTTGCGGTGGAATCATTACGTGGGCTTCGGCCTTGTGCTGGCTGCGGTGTTCTTCGTTTTCTACAAGTGGTGATCGACCCCTCCCCATGTCAAAAGGCGAGGCACACATCTGAACCGCCAGCGCAGGGAGCTCTGGCGACCCCCACCAGGCGAGCGTTGTGTGCTGGATCGAGCATCGTCCTTCGCGACCCGTAGGTACGCGAAAACGCAGATGCCCGCCGCACACAGCATCGCCGGCCCGGCTGAGCCTTGAATCGGACTTGAGTTATCGGACGAAATCACGCATTAAGCGTAGGCGGCTCGTCTTCGCGCCACCAGGCCGTCACTGGGCTCATGGTGGGGACGATCCGGATGCCCAACCATGCGGCGCACGTGGCGGCGGCATGGCGAGCCTGTTGTGGCGAGTCGAAAACCTGCTCGATGGATCGCTGGCTCTTGGGATTCCGCCAGGCGCTCAGGAAGTTGCCCACCGTGTGCAGTTGCAGCACCTGTTGCAGTGTCAACGCGATCTCAGGCCGCATGACAGCTGTCAACGGGATACTCAGGATAGGATTTTTTGAC
This sequence comes from Bacillota bacterium, assembly GCA_050261455.1. Taxonomy (GTDB): domain Bacteria; phylum Planctomycetota; class Phycisphaerae; order Tepidisphaerales; family Tepidisphaeraceae; genus JAPLNB01. The sequence goes on along the minus strand of JBLNDH010000653.1, from coordinate 4,034 downwards.
GACATACAACACCCGTCTGTCACCCGTTCCCTAACAACTGAACTCAATCCCTGGTCCGCTTTGCCACAGAACGACAAGCCGAGATAAGTGGATGGCCGGGACGGAAACGAGCTTTACGGAGAGGAGGCCCATTCGGCACTCACACCCCATGGCCCACACTACAAGACAACCAACGCTCGCCGGCGGCTTACACATACGCCGACGACCTTTGCCCTAAGTGCGAGAATCATAACACACGAAAAAACCAGCTCAAACTCAGCCATAAAGGAATTCTCACGAATTCTCAATTTGACGGCCGAATCCGTACCACAAACCATTGTTCCGGACCAAGCGACGCCTTCAGCGTCAGCGTCTGAGTCTGGACAAGTTGGCCACCGGATTGCTGGAGCCACTCGCCCATCGAGCGATACCCTAAAGATTGCAGGCCCGACGCCGATACCACCACCCATTCGATGCCTCGGCTCTGCAGGGTTCGCCGATCATCCGACCGCAGCAGGTGAATGACTCGACGGGACCCAAACGGGCGCCAGAGCGATGTCTCTGGGTGATCGCCGTTACATACGAGACCGATCATTGGGGAGTTCGGGGAAACTGGACCCAACAGGCTAACCAGCGCGTTCGATCGGACGGCATAGACTGCGTAAACGTTTCGGGCGCGACGTAGGAGCGGGCTCTCCGGATAACGGGCCTCCAGGTAGGCCAATAATGTCTGGGCAGGCCACAGGGGTCGCGCCGGGGTGGCCACTGCGGCAGGAATCGCCGAGAGAGCTGCCCAGATCGCCGCAATGCGCCAGACCGGCCGGCGTGCGACCCTCGCATGGATTGACGACATCAGCGGCACAGCGACGAGCAGCGGATAACACGGGATTACCAGGCGTGCGGCAGATTCGCTGCCCAAAGTCGCCATGCAAAACAGAAGCGACAGGATGCCGCTGCGCGGTTATGCCCAAACCCAGTCCTGATCTCTCTTCGATGGGCAATTCACCTGTTGCTACGCTGAAGCGGAGAAACTCATGACGAAGCCTGGCAACCAGCCACGAGGGCATCGCGGATTCCAGCAGGGCCGACCACTCTCTGGCATAGGGGAACAAAAGCCCGGGAGCTTACGCCTGGGAGCGTTCAGTCCGTGGGCGTCTGCGCACGGCAGACGCAACGCCGAACCGAGGCGTGCTCCTGCGAACGGAACGCGTCGAGCGTGACCGATGGATTCCATGATGTCCCCCCATGGCAGATATGCCGAACAAACCCCCCCCGAACCGCCTGGAAGCGGCTATGATTGTCAGTTGGGCGAAAGGCCGGCGTCAAGCGAAAAGCTGGCGATCTGATCAGCAGGTCGAGCGTCCGCTCAGGCGTGCTTGACACGCACCCTCAAGCCTCTTACTGTCGCGGGGTACGCCAGCACTGCATTGAACACACGGAAAGGTAAACGGCTGTGATTTCATTCCTTGAAGGCAATACGTGCGTCTTTGGTCTGCAATGGGGCGATGAGGGAAAAGGTAAGATCGTCGATTTCCTCGGTGAGCGGGCGGATGTAGTCGTCCGCTATTGCGGCGGCGCCAATGCCGGGCATACCGTGAGGATCAATGGCGAGAAATACGCCACGCACCTGCTGCCGGTTGGGGTGTTTCGGCCCGGAACGATGAACATTATCGGGAACGGCGTGGTGCTCGATCCCGAGGTGCTGTTCAAGGAAATCGATGAGTTCGTTGGGCGTGGCGTGGCCATCTCGCCGGCGAACCTGCGCATCAGCTACAAGACGCATGTGGTGATGCCGTACCACAAACAGGAAGATGCCGCTCGCGAGGCGGCCGCCGGGAAAGGTGGCATCGGTACCACCAAGCGGGGCATCGGGCCAACGTATGCCGACAAGATGCACCGATCTACCGCGATCCGTGTGGCGGATCTGATGCATGAGGAAAAGTTCAAACAGCGGATCTCGCAGATTGTCACGGAGCGAAACAAGGTGCTGAAGGCGCTCTATGACGCCCCGCCCATGGACTGGAAGTCGATCTTCGAGCAGTACCGCGATTTCGGCCGGCGGATGCAGCCGTTCGTAGACGATACCACCTACCTCCTTCTTAAGGCGATCAAGGACAAAAAACGCATCCTCTTCGAAGGCGCTCACGCCGTTCTGCTCGACGTGGACCATGGCACATACCCGTACGTCACGAGCAGCAACTGCTCAGCGCTGGGTCTGTTCCCTGGCGCCGGCGTGCCACCCCAGGCGGTGCAGAACTTCGTCGGCATCCTCAAGGCGTACACCACACGCGTTGGCGGCGGGCCTTTCCCCACGGAACAGGACAACGAAATCGGCAACTACATCCGTGAACGCGGCAATGAATATGGCACGACGACACGCCGGCCGCGACGCTGCGGGTGGTTTGATGCGGTGGCGGTCCGCTACTCGGTAGAATTGTGCGGCGCCACGCATGTCTGCATGATGCTGCTGGATGTGCTCACCGGCCTGGATCAGCTGAAGATCTGCACCGGTTACAAGTACCGCGGTCAGCAGTTGGAATACTTCCGCGCGGACATGGACGTGCTGTCGGACGTGGAACCGATCTACGAAACCCTACCCGGCTGGAAAGGCAACATCCAAGGCTGCCGGCGATTCGAGGAACTGCCGAAAGAAGCGCAGCAGTACGTGAAACGCATTGAGCAGCTCATTGGCGCCCCGATCAAGATCGTAAGCCTCGGGCCGGAACGCTCGGCGACGATCATTCGGTAACCTGCAGATCATTCGAGTCAATTGAGATACAATGGCCCACGGCAATTCCGTGGGCCATTTCTCGTTTGAGAAATCCCCTGTTCGTCGAGCATGTCAATGGCGGGGGTAGGAAGGAGGAGCCGGTGAATCGATGGCGGATACTATTGCTCGCATACGCATTGCTGTTCCTATGTGGCACAGCAATGGGTGCGGAGCTTCGAGCGGTTGTAGAGGCGGAGGAAGAAGTCTACCGCCCCCAGGACGCGAACAATGGAGCAGGGCCATTCTGGTGCTTCGGAAGTTCCTGTATTGCCCGCCTGGGGGACGATGTCTTCGTCAGCGGGTTGGAAACGCTGAAGGATGTCAAGCCCCTGAACAACACGCGGTGGTTGCTGTTCAGGCGGGAGGCCGGGAGATGGACCCTGCAACAGAAGGATGAAAAGGGGCGAACGCGTGAGCCGTGCCCGATCGGTGTGTTCCCGGATGGGAATGTACTCTTGTCGGTGAACCCGACGCTGACGCCCCCGGAGCGGGAGGCCGGGCCAGCACAGCCGCAAATCCTACGATTCTCCGCCCAGGATTTACGGCTGCCCTATCAGACGATTCTTCCGGTATGGGACAGAAAGCCGGCGTTTACTGAACATTCGTATCGCAGCTTCGCGGTGGATGGCAATCGCCGGGAGATGATCCTGTTTCAAAACATCGGCTACACCCACACGGAATGGTCGTTCTGCAATAGCGAGGGGAAATGGATCAAGCAAGGAAAGCTGGCGTGGCCCTGGGGCGCCGACTACGCCAAGCCGCAGGCAATCCGGGTCTGCTATCCATCCGTTCAGCTTCGCAATCGCGCCGTCTATTTCTGCGGCGTCAGCGATATTGTCGAGCCCAATCCCACCTGGCGCGACTACAAACGGAAGCTCACCGGCCGCGAGTGGGACTATGATTTCCGCCGCCTGTTCTTCACCTGGACACCGGACATCACGGCCGGCAAGTTCGCTACCTGGATCGAGATCGCCAGCCGGGAGAAGACCGCTGGCCATATCTTTCCCTGTGATTTGTGGGTGGATGCCGATGGACGGGCTCACATCCTGTGGTTTGAGCGTGCTCTGGATACCCGCCTGCGGAAGGATTTCTTCCCCAACGAGAAGCAAACCGAAGCGTTGAATTATGCAGTTATCGACCAAGGCAAAGTGATTCGCCAGCAACCGGTTCTCATGGCCAATGAGGGTGTTCGTGGCGAGATACCCGGCCGCGGCCGGTTCCACGGCACACCCGATGGACGCCTCTTTATCTTTCACCATGTCTCGGGAACCGATGCAACAGGACA
>JBLNDH010000652.1:0-2710 GCA_050261455.1 Bacillota bacterium | reverse complement strand
ATGGCCGAGCCGGCGGGCGAGTTGATAGCCAAACCCATCCGATCCTGAGCGTGGAAGGGATCGCCCGCCCGTAGCCAGGATCACCCGTCGAGCCAGAAGCTGTCCCCGCTCGTGGTGAACGGTAAACTCTCCCGATTCCACCGCCGGCGTAATGTCCGTCACGCGATGCTCCGGCCGAATCTCCACCCCTAGCGCATGACATCGCTCGACCATCGCTCCCAGAACGCTTCGTGCCGAGTTGGTCACTGGGAACAGCTTGCCCGTCTCTTCGCGTTTCAGACGAACGCCCATCGACTCAAACCATTGCACCGTCGCCTGCTCATCAAACGCCGCCAGGACGTTGCGGACGATGTTTTTGGAGCCGTTGTAATCGGAAATCTGGATCTGATCGTGAGTGACATTGCACCGGCTGCCGCCGGACACGAGAATCTTGGCCCCGATGGTCTTCGCGCCATCGAGCAGGATAATGCGCTGGCGGGTGCCAGACGGGTCCGTGCTTTGTGCGGCGAAAACGCCGGCTGTCAGTCCCGCGGCCCCGGCCCCGATAACGACAATGTCGCAGTGTTCAATCACACTGCCTAGAGTACGAGAAAATGAGCCTGTTATTAAGCTGTGAGTCACTGAGCAAAACTTACGGAATCCGCACCCTCTTCCGCGGCATCTCCTTTGGCCTCAATGAAGGGGAGCGCACCGGCCTGATCGGGCCCAACGGTTCCGGCAAATCGACCCTGCTGCGGATCCTGGCCGGGGGCGAAGCGCCCGACGAAGGCGAGTTGATTGCCCGGCGAAATCTCCGCGTGGGGTATGTGCCCCAGCAGGACGACTTCCCCGAGGGTGCCACGGTTCAGCAGGTTCTTCTCACGGCCCTGGCCGATCGCCCCATCGAGGAGCACGAGCGAACGACGCGCGTGGCCATCCAGATGGGGAAGATGGGGTTTGAGCACCCGGATCAGTTGGCCGAGTCCTTGTCGGGCGGCTGGAAAAAGCGTCTCGCCATCGCCCGCGAACTGTTGCGCGAGCCGGAACTGCTCATCATGGATGAGCCCACCAATCACCTGGATATGGAGGGGATCCTCTGGCTCGAGCAATTGCTCAAGAACGCCGCGTTCGGGTGCCTGGTCGTCAGCCACGATCGCTATTTCCTCGAAAACGTCGCCAATCGCATCATCGAGCTCAGCCGGGCCTATCCCGAGGGATATTTCAGCGTCAATGGAAGCTACAGCGAATTCCTGGAGAAACGCGAGGAATTTCTCGTCGCCCAGGCCAGTTGGCAGGAGGCGATGGCCAGCCGCGTGCGTCGCGAGATCGAATGGCTCAAGCGTGGCGCCAAGGCCCGCACCACCAAAGCCAAGGGCCGCATCAATTCCGCCGGCCAGATGATCCAGGACTTGGCCGAGCTGAAGATCCGCAACGCCCAGGACAAAACCGCCACCATCGATTTCACCGCCACCGATCGCAAGACCCGCAAGCTGCTGGTCGCGAAAGTCGCCTCCAAGAGCCTCAATGGCCGCCCGCTTTTCCAGGACCTGGACCTGGTTCTGTCCCCCGGCATGAAACTTGGCCTGCTGGGTCCCAACGGCAGTGGCAAAACGACCCTGCTCAAAGTCCTGGCCGGCGAAGTCCCACCCGACACCGGTTCCATTCGCCACGCTGATGCTCTCCGGGTCGTCCGCTTCGATCAGGATCGCCAGAGCCTCGACAAAACCATGACCTTGCGCCAGGCCCTTTCGCCCAAGAGCGAAATGGTGGTCTATCGCGACAAAGCCATCCACGTTTCCGGCTGGGCCAAGCGATTCCTCTTTCGTCCCGAGCAGTTCGATATGCCGGTGGGGGACCTGTCCGGCGGCGAGCAGTCTCGCGTCCTCATTGCCAAACTGATGCTCCAACCGGCCGATCTGCTCCTGCTCGATGAGCCCACCAACGACCTGGACATCCCCACCTTGGAAGTCTTGGAAGAAAGCCTGGAGGAATTCCCCGGGGCCGTCGTGCTGGTGACTCACGATCGCTACATGCTCGATCGCCTTGCGACCGATATCCTCGGCTTGGATGGCCTCGGCCATGCCCATCTCTTCGGCGACCTGGCCCAGTGGGAACAGGCGCAAAAGCAACGTGAAAAGCCCGACGACAAACCCAAACATGCCTCGTCTGCCCCAGCCAAAACCAAGCCCAAGAGCGAAGCCGTTGGCATCAAACGCCTGACCTACATGGAACAGCGTGAGTGGGAGCAGATGGAAACCAAGATCATGGAGGCCGAGGAGGCCTTGGAGGTTGCCCAGAAGGAAATGGGTGATCCGGCCGTCCTGGGTGATCGCGATCGGCTCAATCAATGCTGCCAGAAGGTCACCGACGCACAGGAGTTGGTGCGGAAGCTCTATGCCCGATGGGAACAGTTGGAAGCCAAGCAACGAGGCGGTGCGGAGTGCTGAGTGCTGGGTGCTGAGTGTCAGAACTTGCGGTCATTCGTACGCATCATACGGCGAGGGATACGCCGGAATCGCGGGAACGACCTGCTTCACCGGTGACGGGGGAATCAAGGACAGGCGATACCGGATTCGCTCGATGCCGTTGAGAATGTCCCGTGCCGAGCGATAGCCCGGCCGCGTCGGATTGGGGGGCCGGAGAATCTCCGCCGTCAATTGCGAAAGTGCTTGGGCATCGACGCTGTCCGGATCGTACTGGATCAGATCCGCCAGGTCCGGGTTGGCGTGCG
>JBLNDH010000651.1:0-14401 GCA_050261455.1 Bacillota bacterium | reverse complement strand
ACCTCAAACCCGTCGATGGCCCAAGCATTGGACGCGACATGGGGCCACAACTGGTGGAGGAGTTCTCCGAGACCGGATTCCGAGGTCTGATCGAGCGGATTCGGATTCACCGCATCGAGTGCGACCCGGCACAGATGCGGCAGTTGGCCAAGGATTCCTGAGCGACGCAGGCCGGTCCATGTCGGTAGCCCCGGTGGCGCGGCGGCGCCGCCCGCAAATTGCCGCGCACGGCTGCAACTTTCATCTCTGATCAAAGTCAAAAGAAGCACAACACCAAAGCTGGGTTGAGCCGGTGGCTACGTGTTTCGTTTGGGCGATCTGAAGACGCGGCGTGGAGCTGACATGGGAAAGGGCGTCATGAGGCACCTTGGGCTAGGAAACTGCGGCAGAATGGGCGTGTTGCGCAAGGCGTGTCTGGGTGTGGTTTGGGGAACGATGCTGGCCGGGTGCGTGGAGAAAGGCACGCCGGACCTCGGGACGCCTAAGACGCAAATCCAATCGGAGCAGCCGACCAGCGACTTGAGCACGCGGCCGACGACCCAGCCAGTGGCGATGCCCGAGCCCAGGATCATTGAAGAAGGAGAACCCGTGGGCACGCCGACGGGGGAGGTCGCCACGACCCAGCCGGCGGGGGGGGCCATGACGCAACCCGCGGAAGGCCTGGTCTCGCCGGTCGTGCGGAAGGGAACACTGATCTACACCTGCCGCTATGCACGAACCGAGGTGCTCAAAGACGCGGTGGAGGGGCTGATCAGTCCGGAGGGAAGTGTGCAGGCCAGCCCGGCGCTCAATACGCTGATCATCGCGGATAACCTGGACACGGTGCGATCCGTGCTGAAGGTCCTGCAGGAAGTCGATCGGCCCGTGGCACAGTTGCTGGTCGAGGCACGCGTGCTGGAGATAACACTCGACAGCGATCTGGAATACGAGGTCGAGCACCTGCTGAACATCCCCGCGTCAGACCAGAATTCGTTTTTCCAGACCTCCTCGCTGACGCTGGCTACGCCGGGGGCCCAGCCTACGGTTGGCCAGGGAGCAAAGATCACCATTCGCCCCTGGTATGACGATGGGAAGTACCTGCAGGACTTCATCAAGCTGCTGCTTACAAAGGACAAGGCGCGGATCCTCAGCTCGCCCAACCTGCTGGTCAGCGCCGGCAATGAAGCCAGCATCATCACCGGTGAAGAGGTGCCGATTCAGAGCACGCAGGTCGTCGCCGGCTCCCTGAGCACCAATACCCAGTTCAAGCGGGTCGGCATCAAGCTGCGCGTCAACCTGCAGCAGATCACCAACGACACGGCCAAGCTCGAAATCAACCCCGAAGTCTCCACGGTCATCGGATACACCAAGGCGGAGGGGCAAGGCGTCTCCAACCCGATCATCGCCGTCCGCAACATCGCCTCGACGCTGAGTATGAAGAATGGCGAGGTCCTGACGGTAGGGGGGCTCCTGCGCGATGAAAACCGGGAAATCGTACGCGGAGTCCCACTATTGATGGATGTGCCATACCTGGGACTGCTATTTCAGTCCCGACGGCATCAAAAGGTAAAAACGCAGTTGATCTTTTTCATGCGAATCCACATCCTGTCGGATGGGTCGCCGTACACAACTCGCGTGTATAAGCCCGGGTCGACAATGGAAGGGGTTGAAGACAAGACAGGGATTGTCTTGCCCGAGGCTTCCAAACCGCTGAACGGCGCATTGCCGGAGGGGAAGGGGCAGAAGCCATGAACGGCATCGGACGGATCGTGAAATGGCTGACGGTGTGCAGTGTATTGGGCGGAGGCGCCGCCTGCACCTACGTCTGGGGGCCGAAGGTCTATGCTCGCTGGTGGGGACCCAGCCCGACCGAGCTCAGGATCCAGGAGTCGCGCTTCGCGACGGCCAAACGCGAGGACATGAGGATTACGATCACGGAAGATGGAAAGCTGCGCGCCATCAAGAATCACGCGATCTATCCGCAATTAAAGGGGCAGAACAAGATTTCCTGGCTCATCGCCGAGGGCACCTCGGTCAAAAAGGGGGACAAGCTGGTGGAGTTTGACAAGAAGCCCCGGGAGGAGCAGTTGCGGACGCGCAAGGCCGACTTGGAAACCCAGACGCGTCAGCTCACGGTCGCCGAGGAGACGCTGAAGATTTCCCGGTCGTCGGCCAAAGCGACCGAACGCACCGCAGAGACCAAGTACCAGGATGCGCTGGTGGCGCTGCGCGTCTATCAGAACCTGGATGGGCCCAAGAAGCTCAACGAACTGGAAGCGGCCATCACCGAGTCGCGGGCGAAGCACAACACCCGGCTCAAGGAGATGGCCGATGTGCAGAAGAGCATTGATGAACAAATGTTTGTCGAGGAGAGCCAGCGGAAAGTCCTGGACAAGCAGCTGAGTGATGCCAAATTGGCCGTTGAACAGGGGCAAAAGGCGGTTGATACGGTCGTGCAGCAGTTGAAGATCTTCAAACGCTACCACTATCCGCAGGAACTGAATGCCAAGCGGCAGGCGGTGGAGACCTCCAAGCTCGATCTGGAAAAGGCCCGTGTTTCCGCTCGCAGCGAGGTCAACCAGAAAGAGCAGGAGGTGGCGAAGATCAAGGACATGATCCGCCGGCTGACGGATGATATCAAAGAACTGACGGAGGAGATGGATCGCTGCACCTTGGTGGCGCCGGTCGATGGCATCGTCGTCTATGGCGATCCCACCTATCCCTGGCGCTACTACGGCGATGGGCAAATCCGTGTCGGCATGGACTGGTATGGCTCCAACGTGCTGATGACAATTCCGGATCTCAGTGCGTTCGAGGTGGCGATCTCCATCGGCGAAGAGTACCGCGGCAAGCTCGGGGTGGGGGCCAAGGCGACGATCTCCGTGGAAGCAATTCCGGGGCTGGTGATGGAGGGACAATTGACCAAGATCGAGAGCCTGGGGCGAAATCGCATTCAATGGGACCCGGGCAGCCCCAAGGTATTTGATTGCACTGTCTTGCCCAAGAGCCACGATCCGCGGATGGTCAGCGGCATGACCACGCGCGTAGAGATCGTGGCGGAAGTCGTCCCCAGTGCCCTGGTCATACCGCTGGAATCCGTCTTCAATGACGACGGCACCCCTGTCTGTTATGTGCGAAAAGGGCAAGGCTCGGAGCGGCGCGAAGTGGAGCCGGGCAAGAGCAACGATCACTTCGTGCAGATCTTGAAAGGAATAGCCGAAGGCGACCAGGTGGACCTCTCGCCCACGCGCGCGGCGTCGGCCGGAAAGGGCCCGATCGGCGCGAAGAAGCCGGCCGCTGCGACGCAACCGGCGACGCAACCGACTACGCAGCCCAGTACACAACCTGCTACGCAACCCACCACCCAGCCCAGTACGCAGCCAACGACGCGTGCGGCAAGGTAGCGGTCCAATAGCAGGGCGAGGCTCCGGGAGGGCGAGGCTCCCGCCGAGCCGGGTCGAATCCGTTGGAGGGTCGCCTGAGTGGCCTCGGAAAGGAGAAGCCGGTCGTGGGTGCCTCAGAGTGTGTCGTCGAACTGAATAACATCCACAAGTTCTACATGCTGGGCGCTCGGCGGCTGCATGTGTTGAAGGGGATCAATCTACGCATCAACAAAGGTGAATACGTCGCCATCATGGGCCCTTCCGGCTCGGGCAAGAGCACACTGCTGAACCTGGTTGGCCTGCTCGACACCATCGACGCCGGCGACTACTACCTGGCTGGCGAGAACGTCGCCAAGCTCTCCGACGATCGCCTGAGCCGCTATCGCAATTACCAGATCGGCTTCGTCTTCCAGAGCTTCAACCTCTTCCCCCAGTTCGATGTCCTGGGCAACATCGCGGTGCCCATGGCCTATGCCGGTCGCCCCATGCGTGAACGTCGAGCCCGGGCACAGATGCTGGCGGAAATGGTGGGCCTCAGCCATCGGATCGGGCATCGCCCCAGGCAACTGTCCGGCGGCGAAATGCAGCGAACCGCCATTGCCCGTGCCTTGGCCAACGAACCCCCGCTCCTCCTGGCCGATGAACCCACGGGCAACCTCGACGAGAAAACCGGCAATGAGATCCTCCAACTCTTCGATGAACTGGTCGCCAACGGCCAGACCCTGGTCCTGGTAACCCACAACCCCACGTATCGCACCCGTGTCCATCGCGTGCTCGATATGAAAGATGGTCTCCTCGTAAGCGACGTGACTGGCAACTAACAACTAACAACTTCCCCCCTCATGAACTTCTTCGAAGCCCTACGCACTGCCCTGCTCGACCTGGCCCTGCACAAGTTCCGCTCGGCCCTGGCGACGATCGGCATCATCCTCGGCGTCGCTTCTGTCGAAGCCATGGTCTCCATTAGCGAAGGTGCCAAGCAGGAGACGCTCAACCGCATCGCGGTCCTTGGCGTGGATAACATCATCGTCCGATCGGTCAAACCATCCCAAACCGAAATCAGATCGCCCGATCAGCAGCAGAGTTACCGCGCCTTCTATGGCCTGCTCCGCCGAGACCTGCAGCACGTTCGCGAAACGTTTCCCGAGGTACGCTATGCGGTGGGCCTGAAGAATACACGCAAGAAGATGTATGCCTCGACGGGCCAGCAGCTCGATGTGAGCATCATTGCGACGGAGCCGGAGTATCTGCAGGTCACCCGCTCGCAGATCCCGCGTGGCCGATTCCTGACGTGGGTGGATGAGCACGACTTGGCCCAGGTTTGCGTGTTGGGGTCGATCGCGGCCCGGAAGATCTTCTCCTGGAAGGATCCGCTGGGCGAATGGATCCGCGTCGGCGATGACTGGTACAAGGTGGTTGGCATCCTGGAAAACGCCGCCGCTCTGCGCGACGCCGGCGGCGACGATGTGAACAACTTCGTCTTCATCCCGTTGGCCACGGCCCGGGCCTACTATGGCGACCAGGCCACCAGCGAAGGCATGGGAACGTACGAGTCGGTCGTCGTGCAACTGGATGGCATGGCCATCCAGATGTCCGACGCGGAACTGGTCCAGCCCATGGCCACTCGCATCGAAAATTACCTCGGCAAAACGCACAAGATGAAGGATTATCAACTCCTGATTCCCCTGGAACTCATGCGCCAAGCCGTCGCCACCCGCCGCATCTGGACCATCGTCATGGTCGTCATCGCCAGCATTTCGCTGATCGTCGGCGGCGTGGGGATCATGAACATCATGCTGGCCAACGTCACCGATCGCCGTAAGGAGATCGGCACTCGCCGAGCCTTGGGCGCCCGCCGCCGCGACATCGTCCGCCAGTTCGTCCTCGAGGCGGCGACCCTGACCAGCCTCGGCGGCTTGGCCGGTGTTGGCTTGGGTTATACGTTGGCTCGCGGCGTCAGCTATTATGCCAAATGGCCCACCATCATCACTCCCCTCAGCATCTTCCTGAGCCTCGCCGTCTCCTGCCTGGTTGGCCTGATCTTCGGCCTCTGGCCCGCCAGCCAAGCCGCCAAGGTTAGCCCCATCGAAGCCCTCCGCTCCGACTGATCTCTCCCCGGAAGCCAGCTTCGTCCAACAGACGGTTGTCCTTTCCAATCAACACATCCCAATTGTCTCGCGCCGCCCATTCCCTATGATCTATACCCCATGGCGCAGACAAAGCATGAGATCCAAGCCCTCCTGGCCGAAGCCGGTTCGCAACCCCGACACCGTTTCGGCCAGAACTTCATGATCGACCAGAACCTCGTCCGCCTCGTGGCCGACGCCGGGCAGGTCGAGAGCCGCGATTGGGTCGTCGAGGTTGGCCCCGGAACCGGGACGCTGACCGAGGAACTGCTGGCTCGCGGTGCCCAGGTTGTGGCTGTTGAGATCGATCGTGACCTGGCAGCCATGCTGCGCAATCGGTTTGCCGGTAACGAGCGATTCCGCCTGATTGAGGGTGATGCCCTGGCGGGGAAACACGAGTTGAATCCGGAACTCCTGCACGCGCTGCAGTCGGCCCGATCGCAGGCCATGCCCACCAAGCTCGTGGCCAATCTGCCTTACAACATCGCTTCGCCGTTGATCATCGAACTGCTGGTCGCCGGCATGGGCCTGCTGGCTTTCACGGTGCAAAAAGAAGTGGCCGACCGCTTGCGTGCCCCGGCCGGATCGGAGGAGTACGGCGCGCTGACCGTCATGGCGCAACTTCTGTCTCGCGTCGAGGTGCTGCGAACGCTCCCGCCTCAGGCATTCTGGCCCGCTCCCAAGATCGAGTCGGCCCTGGTGCGGATGGTCCGGGAAGATCGGCTCGGACCGCAAGCCGCGTCCTTTGGCCAGTTCGTCCAACAGCTATTCTCCGCCCGGCGAAAGACCCTTCGCAAATCCCTCGGGCAGGGGGGATATGATGCGGAAATCGCCTTGGCCGCTGCGAACATCGATCCCAAGCTCCGCCCCGAAGAGCTCACTCCGGAGCAGTTTCGGGCCTTGTTTGATGCGGCGGCTGCGAAACGCCAGTAGCCGTATTACTTCTCAGAATTCCCGGCAGCATCACTCCCGCGATGACCAACAGCACCGTCTGGGTCACGTAGACCATCATCGAATACCCATGCAACCGCTTGAACTCGGCCGAGCCGGACTGTCCAATGGCACGCAACTGCTCCATCGGGCCGGTGATCGTGATGGATGAGACGATAGCGCCGACCGCAGCCAGAACCAGCAGCGTCAGCAGCAAGGTCAGCGAGCGGGATCGAACCCTTATCCGCCAGCCGATCGCAGCCACAAGGGCCAGCGCTCCCACGATCAGCTCATAGCGCTCGAACGCCAGGAACAGCACCGGCGCCGCCTGCACCGCCAGCGGCCGACTGCGGGCAAACAGGGTTTGCACAAAAACAAACAAGGCCATCAACCCGCCCAGCCACAGCGCCCAGGCCAGACAGAGCACGATAGAGAGGAGACGTTTCACGGCATCAAACCCGTTGTTGTGTGACTCAATCGGCGTTTATCCGCGTTCATTCGCGGCCCAATTCAAACATCAGGGGAACAATCCCTTCATCCGACACGCCTCCGCAACCCGGCTGATCGCGATCGTGTACGCCGCCGTGCGGTAGTCGCAATCGGCTTCGTCCGCCTTGGCATTCACCGCGTCAAACGCGCGCTCCATGATCGCCTGCAACTTGTCCTGGACCTCCTTGGCGGACCAGAAATAATTCTGGAGGCCTTGGACCCATTCAAAATAGCTGACCGTCACGCCGCCCGCATTGGCGAGAATGTCCGGCAGGATCGTGACGCCATTCTCCCGGAGCGTCTCGTCGGCCTTAGGGGTGATCGGTCCATTGGCGGCTTCAACGATGATCCGCGCATCAATGTCAGGGGCGATCGTCTCGTCGATCGTGTTCTCCATGGCGGCGGGGATCAGCACATCGCAAGGACAGGCCAGCAGTTCTTCATTGGTCAGTTCCTCGCCGCCGGGATAGTCAGTCAGCACGCTATTCTCTCGGTAGTAAATGCCCGCCTCTTCGATGTCGATGCCGTTGCCGTTGTAGATTCCGCCTTCCTTGCTGCTGATGGCGATCACCTTGGCGCCGCGCTGATCGAGCAGGCGGGCCGTATGGAATCCGACGTTGCCGAAGCCTTGGACGGCAACCCGCAGCCCGGTAAGGCTCTTGTTCTGCGTCGAAAGGAACTTGCGAAGGACATTCATGACCCCCCGGCCCGTCGCCTCTTCGCGACCTGGACTGCCGCCCAGCGAAACCGGCTTGCCCGTGACCGCCCCCAATTCCTGGTGCCCGACCATCATCGAATAGGTATCCAGCATCCACGCCATCACCTGGGCATCGGTGCCCGCATCCGGGGCCGGGATATCCTCGTCTGGCCCGATCAGTGGCATGATCTCGCTGGTGTATCGGCGCGTGAGCCGTTCCTTTTCACCCGCCGAAAGCTTCTTCGGATCGCAGACGATGCCCCCTTTGGCTCCGCCGAAAGGTAGATCCACCAACGCATTCTTCCATGTCTGCAGCATTCCCAGCGCCATCACCTCATCCAAGCCGACGCTGCTGTCATAGCGAATGCCTCCCTTGAATGGCCCCCGTGCGTTGTTGTGCTGGGCCCGATAGCCGGTAAACACCTGGATGTGTCCGTCGTCCATACGGACCGGACAGGAAACCGTGAGCACCCGCTTGGGCGACGACAGAACCGCCCGCCAGGTTTCGTCCAGATGCATCGTCTGGTACACCCGATCAAAGTACAGATGCGCATGCTGCCAGAACGGCCCATGCTTTGTGCCGGCATGTAGTTGATCAGTTATATTGCTCATGCTCTTCACCAAGTGCTCTCAACCACGCAGATCATGGAGAACATAAGTTATTATAGGCTAAAGCACTCGGCGCACGAGGCCGTCCATCCAAGCCGGACCGGAGCGTGGCGCAGGTCCGGATCGCTTTCGAGGTTGCCGGACATCGGACTCTCGTTCCCCTTCAGTCCGCTTTGAAGCACACTCTTAACGCAAGACGATTACGTCGATTGCCGCCGGATCGTCATATCGAAGTTGCGAACCATCGATTTGTACATTGCCCACACGACCATCCCATACGCGATGGCCGCGATCCAGCCGAAGAGGAAGATGAACAACCGCTGTTCGGCGATGCTGATATTGGGATTGCTGAATGTCTTGGTGGCGATATCTGCCGGGTTGATCAGCAGCGCCATGAGGGTGAACGGGCTGAAGCAGCCGACGATGACTCCGGGCGTGCCGAAGTCGGTCGAAGCCGCCGCACTGGTGCCGCACACCCACAACATGCCGCAAACCCCCGCGACGATCCCGACGCTGCTCATGACCGCCATCACCGTTCGTCGGCAACGCAGCGACATCTGCATCCCCAGGATTGCGGCGAAGGCCGAGACCATGACCAACGTTGCCGGCAGCACGAAGATCGCTTCCGGGAAGATCGTCCATGGCCGTTCCATTCCCGGAACCAGCGGCCGCGCGAACATGTCATGCACCACAAACAGCAGAATGCTCACGATCGGTACAGCCACCAATGGCAGTACAAAACTGACCAACCCCCGAAGCTTGCCCCAGACGTAATACCGGCTGGTGATGGGCGTGGTCAGCAGCAGATCCAGCGTCCCATCTTCCTTCTCTCGCGTGACGGCCGAGGCCGCCGACTGCGTGAGGATCAGCAGGATGATCGCCAGCTCGATCATGACCGCGCCCAGCAGAAACTGGCGGGAGAGCTTGCTACTGAGGATCATTTTGGGGTTCGAGAGGGTTATCGCGGCGATGTACTGCCCCTTTGGGTCGGGAGTGAACGACTCGACCACCCGTCCTTCGCGCAATTCCGCAGGCATGACCCGTTGATCGCCTATGTTAATGATGGTCGGCTCAAATCCCGTGTTGGGATCCCGGCGCAGGCGGACCCGGTAGACGCTGGCCTTCGTATCGCCCACAAGCACCACCGTGCCCTGGGCCGGGTCATACCCCTGCCCGCCGATGTACATCGAGGGCTTCTGTCGTGTGGACGAAAGCACCAGCAGCGCCACCGCCGCCGCGACCCCCAGCACCATGAAGCCATAGCGCAGCGCCACAGCCCGCGTTGCCGATGACTTGGTCTTCGCCTCCCGCCACGCGATCGGATTGGCCCACACGTGCCGGGGCTTGCGGGTTCGGTCGCCTTTGCTCAGCCGCAGCGTCTGGAGAACCCAGGAGCGGAAGGTGCGCGTCGATTGTGCCAGCCGGCGCAGCATGATGATCGACGGCATCACCAGCACGAAGCTGAAGATCACCATGAACGTGATGTAGAACGTGTGTGGGCTGGAAAGATACCAGCTCCACAGCCAGCCGTACTGCTGCACCATCGCCGGCTCCGGCGGCCGGTAGGCTGGATCTCCAAAGATCACCCGCAACGCCAGAAACGGATGCAGCCCCGCGAAATAGCTGATGTAGCTGGTGACCTTGCCTGTCGAATCCCGCTGCCACTCAAAATGCCCATACCCGATTCGATCCAGCACCAGCGGGATCGCCAGGTAGAGCATGATCCACAAGTAGAAGCTGAAAATGGTCCGCCGCGTGCCGACCTTGAACACCGCGATCGCCATCGCCAGTGCCCCGGTCGCAAATGCCGTTGCGCACGCGATCAGGATCGAAAGGTTGATGCTTCGGATCGCCACCCCGCCGAAAATCTGCGTCACCGAGAAAATCGGAATCCCGCTGATCAGCAGTGCCACCACAAAAAACAGCCGCGAAAGCAGCGACCCCAGCACGATCTGCGCGTTGGTCAGGGGCGTGGACAGGAGAATATCGTACGTCTGGCTGTCTTTCTCCTGCGTAATGGCCCCGGCAGTGAACACGGGCGCCAACAACGCCACCAGCGCCAACTGCACATGGCTCATCCACCAGAAAATCTCGGCGCTCTGCTTGGACAGATCCGACAGGCTCGCATTGGCCAGGCTCCCCGCACTGCCCAGCAGCAGAAAGATCACCAGAAACAGCAGAATGCCCACATAAGCGCAGCGGATCAGCAAATCCCGCTTTCGTTTGCCGCCCGCTTTTACCACGCGCAATAGAATGGGATTGGCGGGAATGAGTCTCCAAAGATAGTTGCCGATGCCGAGCATAGTGTAATCAATCCCGAAATCCGAAAGCCGAAGTCCGAGTCAAGTCCGAATGACGAAGCCCTAATGTCTAAAGAATGACGAATGACTAAAGCCCGAATGACGAACAACCCCTAGCAGAGGACAAAGGACAAGGGACCAAGGACCTGTTTCGTCATTCGTCATTGGGGCTTCTTTAGACATTAGGGTTTAGGCATTAGGGCTTCCCGGCCGGGCTTCTTTAGACATTCGGGCTTCGTCATTAAGGTTTTCATTGCACCATCCCCTTGGTAAGTCGCATGAACGCCGTCTCCAGGTTCACCTCTTCCTCACGCAGCAGCGTCAGTCGATACCCCGCCTGCACCAATCGCTGCGGCACAAACGAGTAATCCTCCACCCCCTGCCTCAGCGAAACCTGCATGTACCCATTGTTGGCCTGCACATCCTCAATGTTCGGATCCCCCGATAGCAGCGCTGCCGCCTGCTCCTGTCCCTGCACCACGCCCACGTGCAGGACCGTGCCCGTGCGCGCCCGGCGAAGAATGTCCGACACCGGCCCGCTGTAAAGCAGTTCCCCTTGCTCGATGATTCCGACCTTGTTGCACAGATCCGCCAGCTCCGGCAGGATGTGCGAGGAAATCAAAATCGTCTTCCCCATCCGCCGCAGTTCCTTGAGCAGTTCCCGGATCTCAATCCGCGCCCGCGGATCCAGGTTCCCCGCCGGCTCATCCAGGAGCAGCACCTTCGGATCGTGCAGCAGCACCCGTGCAATCGACAGCCGCTGCTTCATGCCGCGAGATAGGCTGTCCACCAGGGCATCTCGCTTGTATGCCAGGTCCGTCAACTCCAGCACATCCTTGACCACCTTGATGCGGGCCAGACCGTTGATGTTGTAGGCGGCAGCGAAAAACTCGCAGTATTCCTGCACCACCATGTCCTCGTATGCGCCAAAGTAATCCGGCACATAGCCAATCAGCGGCCGGATCATGCGCGACTGGTAACCGACCACATAATCGCAGATGCGTGCTTCCCCCCACGTCGGCTGCAGCAGCGTGGCCAGGATCTTGATGGTCGTGCTTTTGCCCGCCCCGTTGGGCCCGATGTACCCGAAGCAATCCCCTTCGTCGATCTCCAGATTGAGATTGGATAGCGCCACCAGCGAGCCGTAGCGCTTAGTCAAGTTGACGGTTTTGATCACGGTAGCCATGGCTGTCGATCCTCAGGGCTGAGCGGTTGCCTCACTTGGCGTTTCGGGAGTTTCCCCCGAATCCGACGGCTGGGTCGCCGCTCCGCTCCGCTCCATCGGCACGATGAACTGATAATAAACGGTACCCTTGCCCGGCACGTTGCGCCCCTCGACCTCCAACGGGAACGGCAGGGGGCTGCCGGGCTCCGACTGGGCGAAGATCAGCAGGTTGCCGCTGCTGATCGCCCCCGAGGCATCCAACTCCCGGGCACTGCGGCGAAGCAGCTCGTACCGATTGTTCGGGCCCTCCGAGCGCCGCTCGGCCGCCGGGGGCTTGATGCGATCATAAATGCTCAACAGCAGGGCCGCCCTATCCGCATCCTCGTAGTTCCCATCTCCTAAGCGATTGACAAAATCCCTCCCCCAAACATCCCGCGCCATCCACCCCAGGTTCAGGAAGCCGCGGATTCCCGCCTGCCCGCGTGCCGGCGGATCTCTCCAACTCCGCGTATCCACAACGGTTCGGGAGTAAATCTCTGCCAGATCCAATTGCTGCCCTTGTGGCCAGGCCGCCCCCTCCACGGTATCCGGAATGAAAATCGTCATGTCATCTTCCGAATCCGCGGTCGGCTGGTAGATCATGAACACCTTGTGCAGATCCCGGCCCGTGTTGTTCCGCAACCGACCGGCCAGGCCCCGATCATTCAAACTCGCCCGGCCCTCGATGCCGCGTGGAAATCGCCCGATCCACCGTGCCTCCAGCTTCTTGATCGTCGAACGATACGGGACATCGACCGCCGGCGTTTCCCCCGAACTGCGATCCCGCATTGCCACTTCATATTCCAGGTAGGCCGTGAACCCGCTCGATTCCCCCACAAAATGATCCGGATGCTTCGGGTACGGCAGGACGTAGCTGGCCCGCTTGGGCTCGGTCTCCTTCAGCTCAATATGCTGCAAGCCATCGCTCTTGACGTACAAGCCAAACTGGCTGTTGATCACCGCTTCCTGATCAGCGTTCACCCGGACGAAGGTGACGTGATAAAGCTCGGGAGGCCCACGCAAGATCAATCGCACCAGCAGCACCGTCACCACGGTCGCCGCCAGCGCCGACGCCGCGAACGCCACCCAACTGTAATGCGCCTTCTTCTTCGACAGCAGGAAGAAATACGCCCCCGGCCCCGCCAGCAACCAATAGGCAATGAAGAAAATGATCGCCAGCGCCACATACGCCGCCCCCGTGCTCGGAGCTTCCATGCCGGCCGCCAGCGCCGTGCTCAGGTCCGTCCTGCTATTCGCGTCCCGATAGACAAGCTCGTAATTCTCCTTCTGCCGGGAGTCGTTCGGCAGCCCCGCCATATCCGGCGTCACCGTATCATTCCGCCAATCAAGCGTCTTGTCCCAAATGCGCGACCAGCCCAGGTGCCGATGCTTCGCCTGCGAGAGAATCGTCGGATCGCCGAAATCCTGCGCCACCCATGTCACCGTGCCCAGGCCATACATGCACCTGGCCAAATACGGCGATCCCGTGTCGCCCGCCTGCCATAGTCGCACGAACGCGCCGCCACGCGGCGTCGCCCGGACGATCGGGAACTGTTTCTTCGCCGTATCTTCCCACGGATCAATTGTCGCTCCGCTCGACGTCCGCCAGATGCTCCCCGCCGGCGCGGGCTTGCCCGGCATCGGTAACCCCGCCAGTTTTCTCAGCGTCTGCAGGCCCGGCTCCTCTTCCACGCCCGTCGGAACCACCGGGAGCATCTCCGCCAAGGGGCTATCCAGCATCTTCTGCCATGTCTGCGGATTCTGGCAAACCACCAGCCGCTTCCCATCCCGGACAAAGTCCCGAATTGCCGCCGCCGTGTCGCTTTTCAGCGTCGTGGGATCGGCATTGAGCCAGACGATCGCATCCACCGCCTGATAACCCACGACATTCTCCGGCAGCTCATCCACCGTGATCGGCTGGAAAAGCACTTCCTCGGCAATGCCATGTGCCTTCTCGTAAACCGTGCGGAACGCCCGGCTCTGGGAGGTGCAAACCATCAGCACGAATCGTGTCCCGCGCGTGATCCCGAACATGTTCGTCTGGTCGAGATCCTTCAGCTGCGGCGTTCCTGCAAGAATGTGGATCTGCTCCAACTGCTTGCCGTTGGGCGTGCACAGAAAGATGCGGATGATATTGTCCAGGTCCTGGGCCGACTGCGCCTGCCGCAGATCACGTGGCTGTGGCAGAAAATACACCCACACCTTCTCTTCCAGCCGCGCCCCCTCTGGGTTGCCATTGAGCGTAAAGGGCCGCGAGTACATCACCCGGTCCCGGTCCATGTCCTCCTGCAGCACCGCCAGCTTATACGTCTGCGGCGTCCCAATCTTGGGCCGCAACCGCAGTTTCATCGGGATGCACGCGTTGGGCCGGTAGTACCCGTCGAAGCCCAGGCTCTCCACTTCGCCCTCGGCCGGCGCCTGCGCCATCGCCACCGCAGAAAGATACAGGAGAATGAACCCCGCCAATTTGAATCGCATTTTGCTCAAATTTACGTACGTTGCGTCACACCGTCAATTAACGGCAAGGAATCCCAGCCCTGCCCATAGGCCCTCTGACGCTCCACCCACCACATAGTTCCCAACCAACTACTCTCCGGGCAATCTTCCCTCTCCCCCGGGGTCCCCCGTGCCGCGGGCGGGGCGCGGGGGCGCGCGGGGGGGGGGGGGGGGGGGGGGGGGGGGGG
>JBLNDH010000650.1:0-10514 GCA_050261455.1 Bacillota bacterium | reverse complement strand
GATCGCACCCGCACACGCTGGGGCAGTTTCCGCCCCTGGATTCTCTGGACGGCGCTGCCTTGGGGCATCGTCATGTACCTCGCCTATTCCACGCCCGGGTTCAAGGACGCGGCCCTGGTCGCATATGCCGTCATCACCAACACGCTGCTGATGACGCTCTATTCCGCCAACAACATGCCCTATTCGGCACTTGGCGGCGTCATGTCCGCGGACATCCAGGAGCGATCGCAGCTCAACAGCTTCCGCTTCATCGCGGTCAATGCGGCCCAGTTCATTGTGCAGGGGTTCACCCTGGTGCTGGTGGCGAAGTTCGCCGGCCCCCACACGCCCGAGTTGCCGCAGGGCGACATTGCCCGTGGTTGGCAGCTTACTTTTGGTCTTTATGCCGCCGTCTGCGTCGTGTGCTTCCTCATCACCTTCGCCACCACGCGGGAGCGCATCAAACCAAGCGTCGCGCAGACTTCGCTCGGGACAGATCTTCGCGACCTGCTGAAGAATGGCCCCTGGGTGGCCCTGTTCTTCATGACCCTGGTTCATTTCGGCATCCTGTCGTTCCGCGGCGGCGCAGAATACCACTACTACATGTCGTACGCTGACAAGCAGACGCTCTACGATGGTCTCATCAAGCCGCTGGGCCTCACGCAGAGACTCCCGTTCTTCGATCCGGCCGCGCCCACGCTCATTGATCCCTCCGCCAACACCCTCAACCTCGGCGCTTCCCACGGCCTGGCTTCCGGCCAGAAGGTCGCGTACACCCACGGCAGCGGCGGCTCGAATCTGGGAACGCTGGTCGACGGCAACGACTACTACTTACGCGTTCTCGCCGACGGCAAGCTCCAATTGTTCGATACACGCGATCATGCGCTGAGGGCCGGCTCCGAGGGCCTGCAAAAGCTCTCGCCCAACGGCAAGGGTAGCCAACAGGAACTCATCCCACCCGGCATCCTGGAAACCTTGGGTTACATCGTGCATGCCGCGCCCGGGAACCTGGAGAACTCCAATGTCGCCAGCGCTGCCTACGGCCTGGTGGGCATGCTGGGCAAAGCGATCACGATCATTGCGATCATGTTTGCCCCGTTCCTGGCCAAGCAGTTCGGCAAGAAGGCCATCGCCATTGCCGGCTTTGCCCTGGTCGGCCTGAACTCGTTCGCGTTCTATTTCCTGGGTCCCAAGGATGTCGGCCTGATGGTGCTGCTGACGATCACCGGCTCGCTCTTCTACGCTCCAACAATCCCGCTGGTCTGGGCCATGTACGCCGACGCGGCAGACTATTCCGAATGGCGGACTGGCCGGCGTGCCACGGGGATCGTGTTCGCCACAATTGGTTTTGCCCTCAAGGCCGGACTGGCCATCGGTGCATACGCGCTGCTGGGTGTCCAGGCACTGAAGGACTACGACAATCACCCACAATCTCCCGAGATGATCCAGGCGTTCCGCGTCTGCACGACAATCGTTCCGGGCGCCTTGTTCGTCACCTGCGTGGTCTTACTGATCATGTACAAGTTGAATCGCAGGATTACGCTGCAGATGGCAGACGAACTTGCGGAGCGCCGCAATGCGGTTGCCCCCTCCCCGGTCTAGTGTGCGGTCGTGCCGTCGCGTTGACACTGAATCGATACTCCGTACGCGGCGTGTTTGCCCGGCGGAGGCACAGAGAATGTGGCCCATTTTCGAAGGAGGCATCGTCATGAAACGTGCTCTTCTTGGTCTTGTCCTGTTGCCCCTGCTGGCCGGCATTCCGGCTTCCGCGCAGTCGACCCAACCCGTGGTGGAGGATTTCAAGCCCTCGACGCTGAATCAGCCGGGCAGGCAATATCCCCAGGTCAACTCCGAACGCCGCGTCCGCGCCCGTGTCAATGCCCCACAGGCCCAGAGCGTCATGCTCGATATTGGCGGCGTGAAGTACCCTCTGGCCAAGAGCGAGGACGGCCTCTGGGTCGGTGTGTCGCGGCCCCAGGATGAAGGGTTCCACTACTACCAGATCATTGTCGACGGAGCCCAGGTTCCGGACCCGGGAAGCCTCTACTTCTACGGAGCCAGCCGTTGGGGCAGCGGTGTCGAAGTACCCGCCCAGGACCAGGACTTCTACGCCCTCAAGAACGTGCCCCATGGCCAGTTGCGGCAGACCTTGTACTTCTCCAAGAACGCCAACGCTGTTCTCCGCTGCTTCGTCTACACCCCCCCGGACTATGAAAAGGATCCTTCCAAACGCTATCCGGTGCTGTATCTGCAACACGGCGGCGGCGAAGACGAAACCGGATGGGGCAACCAGGGTCGCACCGGTCTTATCATCGACAACCTGATCGCCGATGGCAAAGCCAAGCCCTTCATCATCGTGATGGCCAACAGCTATATCCCCGGCGCCAACGCCCCTGGCCTCGCACCAGCACCAGCGCCTCAACCGGGCGCAGTTCGTCCTGGCGGCGCTCCCGGCACCCGCGGCGGTCCTGGCGGCTTCAGATTCAACTTCCGCGCGTTCGAGCGGGTCCTCGTCGACGATCTGATCCCCTTTATCGACGCCAACTACCGCACCCTGGCCGATCAGCCACACCGGGCCATGGCCGGCCTGTCCATGGGCGGCATGCAGACCAAACAGATCACCCTGGCCAATCTCGACAAATTCTCCCACATCGGCATCTTCAGCGGCGGCAGCATCGCCCCGACGGATATCACCGACATGGCCGTCTTCAAGCAGAAGGTCAAGCTCGTATTCGTCAGCTATGGCAGCCGTGAAGTTGACCCCTCTAACCGCAGAGGCGGCGGAGCTTTCGGCGACCCCAAGGCGAACACCGATGCCCTCAAAGACGCTGGCATCAACAGCCACTACTACATCTCTCCGCAAACCGCCCACGAGTGGCAGAGCTGGCGGCGAAGCCTGTATCAATTCGCCCCACTGCTGTTCCAGGATTGAACGGGATTTCGACGCTGCGGTTATCTGGCTCCGTGCAATTGGCACCTGATCGACTGGAGGACGTTTCGATGATCCACACCCGCATGACTCTGACGCTGGTTGGATTGCTGCTGGCCCAAGGTTCGATTGCTCTTGCCCAAGCGACACCCGCCGCCCAGACGGGCACGGGCGATCCTTACCAGGCCATCGTCAAACGTGAATTCGGCATGAATGGGCCGGAACTCGCCGCCATCGAGAAAGAAATCCACGACGCCCGGCCCGAAGGGTATCCCGCAATCGAGGCCAAGCTGCTGACCGTGCTTCATTCGCCCGACGCGACCGCGCCGGCCAAACAGTTCGTCTGCCAGATGCTGCGTACGGTCGGTTCTGCCCAGTGCGTTCCGGCCGTCAGCAGGCTGCTGATCGATGAGAAGCTCTCGCATATAGCTCGCAATGTCTTTCAGGGCATGCATGATCCGGCAGTGGACACGGCACTGCGGGCGGCGCTGGGGCAGACGCAGGGCAACGTGCGCATTGGTCTGATCAATACGCTGGGCGATCGCGGTGACGCCCAGGCGCTGGAGGCACTGAGCGCCCTGGTCGGCGCGGATGAAGCCACGGCTCGCGTGGCCCTCAATGCCATGGGGCGAATTGGTGGTGCTGCAGCGGCCGACATGCTGGAAAAGGCGAAAGTCGCCGATTCGCTCAAGGATGCCTGGGCTAATGCGGACCTGCGCTGTGCCCAGAGCCTGATCAGCACCGATCCTGCCCGGTCGGAGCGAATGCTCCAGGGGCTGGTGGACGGGGACTATCCGAGGCCGGTGCGTGCAGCGGCGTTTGTGGCAGTGGCGGCTCTACAGAAAGAGCGTGCGGTTCCGCTGGTGGTCAAAACACTGCGCTCTGAGGACAACCTGATGTGGCAGGCTGCGGCCACGGCGATCGTTCAAATTCCCGGCAACGCTGCGACGCGTGCTTTCGTGCAGGAGCTGGGTGCGCTGCCATCCGATCGCAAGCCCGCTTTGCTGGTGGCGCTGGCGGCACGCGGCGACGCCGATGGGGCCACGGAGGCTGTGAACAAGCTGGCAACCGACGAAGATCCCGCCGTTCGCGAGGCGGCAATCAACGCCCTGGCACGCTTGGGCAATGCCGCCAGCGTGCCGCTGCTGGCTGCGGGCTTCAAAGAAGGGGGGCGGGCGGCGGCCGATGCCACGCGGGTTCTGACGGATCTGCTGGCGCCCGGTGTAAACGAGGCTCTCGTCAAAGAGGCCGAGGCTGGCGCCGCCGTGATCCGCGAAGGCGTGCTGAACGTGCTGGCGCACCGTGGGCAGGCGGATGCACTGCCCGTTGTGCGTAAGGCCACCACCGACAGCGATGCCAGCGTGCGTCGCGCCGCGATAAAGACACTGGGGGTGCTGGGTACCCAGGAGGACGTGGGCAAGCTGGTCGCCGCGCTGCTCGCGACGCAGGACAACGCTGATCGTGGCGTGTTGGCGACGGCCATTTCCAGCATCTCCCTCCGCCAGACTGACAAGGCAACTCGCGCCCAGCCCGTTGTGCAGGCAATGAACAAGGCCGATGCGAAGGCAAAGGTTTCGCTGCTGGGCATTCTCGCCACGCTAGGCGGCGATCAGGCGCTGCGGGTGATCAAGGCTTCGCTTGCCGACGACACCGAGGTGCACAAGACGGCCGTGCGGGCGCTGTCGGAATGGAAAGATGCCGCGCCAATGGGCGATCTGCTGACCATTGCCAGGGAGGACAAGGACACCGCCAATCAGATCCTGGCGCTGCGGGGCTACATCCGCATGGCCGGAATCGAAGGGAGTCAGGCGGATGCGAAGCTGGCAGCCTATCGGCAAGCGATGGAACTGGCCACGCGTCCCGATGAGAAGCGGCTGGTGCTGGCTGGACTGGGTGATGTGCCCCATACTGATGCGTTGAAGACCGTCGAGCCGTGTTTGGACGACGCAACGCTGCGTCGCGAGGCGTTCGCGGCATATGTGAAGATCGCCGAGGCGATTGCTGGATCTGAGCCGTCAGTCGCCAAGGAAGCATTGAAGACCGTGCAGGAGAAGGCACCCGATCCCCGCATGCGAGCTCGGGCCAAGTCGGCATTGGAGAAGGTCAACTAGGGGTGGGCGCGGGCCACCACGGTGTACGATCCACATTTTCTTCGAAAGTATGCGGCCATGCCGCATGAAGTTGAGGGAGCCAGCATCATGAGAAGTCGCACAATCCATATCTCTCGCCGCGGTCTGCTCAAAGCCTCGACTGCTCTGGCATTTCCCCTGGTCGTTCCCGGTGCCGCGCTGGGTCTGGCCGGCTCCGGCCGGCCGGCTGCCAGTGAGCGCATCGTTATGGGAGGCATCGGCATCGGAAACCAGGGGGGCGGCGACATGGGGGTTTTCCTGGGGCGCGACGATGTGCAATACGTCGCCGTGGCCGATGTGAAGCAGCAGGTGAGAGAGAACTGCATGAGGCGGATCAATCAGCGCTATAGCGACAACAGCGGCAAGGCGTACAACGATTTCCGCGAGCTTCTGGCCCGCCCCGACATCGACGCCGTGCACGTCGCCACCCCCGATCACTGGCACGCCGTCATCGTTATCGCCGCCTGCCGGGCCGGCAAGGATGTCTATTGCCAGAAACCCGAATCGCTGACCATCCGCGAAGGACGGGCCATGGTGACAGCCGCTCGCCAATATGGGCGTGTCGTATCCGGAGGCAGCCAGCGCGTGATGGAGGATTTCATCCAGACGGTGCGGCAGGTCTGGTCCGGCCAGCTCGGCACGCCCAAGGAAGGGTATGTCAACTGCGGCGGACCCTCGCAGCCGTGCTACCTCGGCGCGGAGCCGGTGCCTGCGGGCCTCGACTGGGACATGTGGCTCGGACCGGCACCCTGGGCGCCGTATCACCCCTACCGCGTCAGCGGCTCGTTTGCGATCAACGGCACGAGCTGGCGCTCCTGGCGCGACTATTCCGGCGGCGGCATGACCGACTGGGGCGCTCACAAATTCGGCGAAGTGATGTTCGCGGTCAACCGCATGGAAGAAGGCCCTGTCCAAGTGATTCCGCCCGACAAGGACCACAAGTACCTCACCTACGTCTTCGCCGATGGCTTCCGGCTGTATCACGCCCAGGACAAGCCCGACAGCGTGATCTGCGACGGCCAGCCCGTCGCACCGCGCACCGTGCCGCGCTACAAGGGCACCGGCGGCATCTACGGCGATTTCATCCACTGCGTCCGCACTCGGGAGAAACCCTTCCGCGATATCGAACGCGGACATCGTACCGCGACGATCTGCCACCTGGGCAACATCGCGTACCAGTTGAACCGTCCGCTGAAGTGGGATCCTGTGAAGGAAGTGTTCGTGAGCGACGATTTCGCCAACCGCTTCCTGGACCGCGCCCGGCGCGAGCCGTGGACGATCTGAGTGAGCAGCGGCGGACCGCCGTTTTTTTCAATAATGAGAATCAATGCGCGAGCGTAAACACCAAGTAGACATCAAATGGAGAGCAGCATGAGGCAGATGGTGACCAGATTACTCCGTTGCGCGGCCCTTGGAGCGGCTTGCGCTTTGACGAGCCTGTCCGCAGAGGCCGGCGTTCCAGCCACGCTTGATGTGGATGTCAACAAGCCCGGTGCGGCGATCGCGCCGACCTTCTACGGGTTGATGACGGAAGAAATCAACCACGCCTACGACGGCGGGCTCTTCGCCGAGTTGATCCAGAACCGCACGTTCCAGGACCCGGCGCCGCGCGGGCGGGCAGCATCGGCGCAGAATCTGCCAATCCACTGGTCGCTGGTCGGCGACGGCACCGCGAGCCTCGATCGCAACGACCCGGTCAATTCGGCCTTGCCGGTGTGTCTGCGGCTCGATCTTTCAGGGAAAACGGCAGGCGTGGCTAACGACGGGTACTGGGGAATCCCCATCCGGCCCGACACGACCTACACGGCCAGTTTTTACGCCAAGGGCACAGGCGGCTTCGCCGGTCCGGTGACCGCGTCGCTCGTACTGGACGAGGGCAACGTCACCGTCGTCAAGGCCGAGACGCAGCCGGTCACTGATTCCTGGCAGAAGTACAAGGTGACGCTCACGACGGGGCACGAAACGCCGACGACGGCCAAGGCGCGGTTTGTGCTGTCGGCCACCGGTACGGGGAGCGTGGCTTTCAGCCTCGTGTCCCTGTTCCCGCCGACTTACCAGAATACCCCCAATGGCCTGCGCGCTGACCTGATGAAGCTGATGGCCGACCTGCATCCGGCGTTCATCCGGCTTCCGGGCGGCAACTACCTTGAGGGCAGCACCTTCGCAACCCGGTTCAACTGGAAACAAATGATCGGCCCGGCCGACCAGCGTCCGGGTCACATGGGATGCTGGGGCTATCGCTCCTCAGACGGCTTCGGTCTGCCTGAGTACCTGCTGTGGTGCAAACAGCTCAACGCCGAGCCGGTGCTGGGCGTCTTCGCCGGTTACGTGCTCAACGGGCAGCACGTCGACGCTGGCACCCCCGACATGGCGAAGTACACGCAGGAGGCACTGGAGGAGATCGAATACGTCAGCGGCCCAGCCGATAGCGAATGGGGCAAGCGGCGGGCCGCCGACGGGTTCCCCGAACCGTTCCCCCTCCATTACGTGGAGATTGGCAACGAGGACTGGTTTGACAAATCCGGCAGCTACGACGGCCGATTCACGCAGATGGCCAAGGCAATACGAGAGCGCTACCCGCATCTGAAGATCATCGCAACGGCGCCGGTCAAGAGCTTCACGCCCGACCTCTATGACGACCACTTCTACCGCAACGCACGGACTCTGATGAACCAGGCCTTTCAGTATGACAAAGACAGATTGTCGCCTCCCCCGCTGAGATTCAACGGCGGCGCCTGGAACGGCCGGCAGCCGGATGGGATCCCGACGTTTGTCGGTGAATGGGCAACACAGGAGGGCAGCCCGACGCCTAACCTCAATGCCGCCCTGGCCGACGCCGCATTCGTCATGGGCCTGGAGAAGAACGCCGACGTCATTCCGATGCAGTGCTACGCCCCGCTGCTGGTCAACGTCAGTCCGGCGGATCCCGTTAAGGGATACCCCAGGGGCTGGCAGTGGCCGACGAACCTGATCGGGTATGACGCTCTGCGCAGCTTCGGTTCGCCAAGCTACTACGCGCAGGCCATGCTCGGGCAGAATAAGGGAGACGTCGTCTTGCCCGCGAAGCTGAACGTCGCTCCTGCGGCGCCGACAACTCGGCCCGCCACCGGCCCCAGGTCAGTGTTCGCCACGGCGACATATCTTGCAACCAGCCACACCGTCATCGTCAAGGTTGTCAACACAACCAACGACGCCGTCGACATGGCAATCAAGCTGCAAGGCGTTGGACGCGTAGAGCCCAGCGGCACGGTCACCGTCCTCAGCGGCAATGATCCGAAGGCGGTGAATACGCTTGATCAGCCCACGAATATCGCACCGAAGCAGGAGACGGTGACCGGCACCTCGGCATCCTTCAGCCGTACGTTCCCACCGTACTCCTTCACTGTCCTGCGGCTTACCGCAACACCACAATAGTCAGGCTTTTCGGAGAACCACCATGTGGTACGCACATTCGACAAAGAGACTGCTTAACATCGCATTCACGCTGGCCTGCGTGCTGGCTTTCGCCGGGCGTGATTCGTCGGCACAAACCACCCGACCGGCGGAGCGATCGGGCGGGCGCGGCGGCTTCGGCCGGCCGATCACCCTGGGGCCGGATGATAAGCAGGTTTACCCCGAGCCCTCCGCCGAAATCAGCGCAAAGCGAGAAGGCATTCCGCACGGCCAATTGGAGATGGTGAGCTACGAGTCGAAATCCGTCGGCACGACCCGCAAGATGCAGGTCTATACGCCGCCGGGGTACTCCAAGGACAAGAAGTACCCGGTGCTGTACCTCCTGCACGGCATCGGCGGCGATGAGACGGAGTGGCAGCGTTTTGCCTCGCCCAATCTCCTCTGCGACAACCTGCTGGCCGAGGGCAAGACGGTGCCCATGATCATCGTCATGCCCAACGGACGGGCGCAGAAGGACGATCGCGCAACAGGAGATGTAATGAGATCCGCTCCCGCGTTCGCCGCCTTCGAGGAGGATCTGCTGAAAGACGTGATCCCGACGATCGAGTCGCGCTATTCCGTCCAGGCGGACCGTGAACACCGCGCCCTGGCCGGTCTCTCAATGGGTGGTGGCCAGTCCCTGAACTTCGGGCTGGCGCACCTCGACACCTTTGCCTGGATCGGCGGCTTCTCGTCGGCGCCCAACACGAAGCGACCGGCGGAACTGGTACCCGACCCCGAAAAGGCTAAGAAACAGCTCAAGCTGCTGTGGCTCTCCTGCGGCAACAAGGACGGCCTGATCGGCATCAGCCAAGGCGTCCATGCATATCTGAAGGAGAAGGATGTTCCGCACGTCTGGAACGTGGACTCCCATGCCCACGACCCCACACACTGGCGCAACAACCTCTATTACTTCATGCAGCAGATCTTCCGCTGATCTCGTTGTTTGCTCGCCGCCAAATGGGAGTGTCGCATGTTCCGGTTTCTGATGCCCAAGTGCGTTCGGCTCGTCGCGTCCGTGATCGTGACTGTGATGGCAGTGCCCTTCGGCTTTGCCGCCGCCCCGCCAGGCAGGGTGCCGGCGTTCACCGGGCAACTCACCGGCGAAGCGCCGCCGCCCTCCGAGCCGCTGAGTCTCTGGTACCGCCAGCCTGCGACCGCCTGGACCAGCGCCTTGCCTGTCGGCAACGGCCAGCAAGGCGCCATGATGTTCGGCGGCATCGATGCCGAAGTCCTCTGCCTCAATGAGGACACCCTCTGGGCCGGCGGCCCCTACACGCCGGACAACCCCGAGGCCCTCGCGGCGCTCCCCGAGGTGCGTCAGCTCATCTGGGACGGCAAGTACGCCGACGCCCAGCGCCTCATGTCGCGGAAGATGATGGCCAAGCCGTTGGGGCAGCTTCCGTATCAGCCCGTCGGCGATCTCCTGCTGACCTTCCCGCCAGTCGCCAAAGCCGCCGATTACCGGCGCGAGCTCAACCTCCGCACCGCCACGGCCCGCGTTCAATTCACGTCGGAAGGCACCACCTTCACGCGGGAACTGTTCGCCAGCGCCCCGGACAACGTCCTGGTCCTGCACCTCACCGCCAGCAAGCCGGGTCAGGTCAGCTTCAAGCTCTCCATGCGCACAGAGCAGAACCTCACCGATCCCGAGACCCCCGGCACCGATGACACCCTGATCCTGAACGGCACGAATCGCCCATCGAGCGGCATCGCCGCCGCGCTCAAATTCCAGACTCGGGCCAAGATCATCCACGTCGGTGGCACGCTCACAGCTACAAAGCGCCAGGCCACGCGAGTTGGTCCCGCCACCTTAAGCCCCGGCGAGTACTCCCTCACCGGCGCGGACAGCGCCACCATCCTGATCGCCTCCGCCACCAGCTACAGGAAGTTCAACGATGTCTCGGGCGATCCCCGCCAGCTTGCCAGCGGCATCATCGACAAAGCGGCGATCAAGGGCTACGACGCCTTGCGTAAGGATCATTGGGCCGATCACCAGAAGCTCTTTGAGCGCGTTTCGCTCGACCTGGGCGCGGCCGACGATG
>JBLNDH010000649.1:0-9999 GCA_050261455.1 Bacillota bacterium | reverse complement strand
CATGGTTCAATCCTTTCTTAAGCTAGAGGCCCACACACGGACGAGCCGGGGGGCGTGGCTGCGTCGGCAAGAGCCAACGCTTCCATAGGTAACACTGAGCGTCACGTGTTAAGCACCAATGGCACCCAAACGCTCAAGCCGCTCAGCGTAAATACTTACCCTTACTTTGTTTCAGCCGCAGCGGGCTGAGCAGCCTCTTTGGCCGCCAGAGCTCGCAGATGCGCCGTCCGAGCGGGATTCAGATGCCCAGCGCCCATGAGGCGGCGGAGATTGCGGGCATTACCTTCAAACAGAACCGCCGGGCGGCCCAGGCGCCGCTTGGTCTTGGAGCTGCGGGCGCTTTGAAGGTGCGAAGTCTTGGCATGATGGAACTTGAGCTTGCCGGTCTTCGTGACTTTAAAGCGGCTCAGCATGCTCTTGTTGGGCTTCAACTTATAGGCCATATCCAGTCCTCTATCTATAAAGCGGCAATTGAGCCGCAGAAACGAAGGCGGGGAATGATAACAGGTTGGGGGAGGCTCGTCTATAGGTGTGAGACGACCAAGACACCAAACCTCAATGGCTAAGCCCGAATGCCTAAAGAAGCCCGAATGACCTAATGACGAATGACGACGGAGGTCCTTGGTCCTCTGTCCTTTGCTGGGAGCCCGTTCGTCACTGGAGCTTTGGGCATTGGTCATTCTTTAGACATCAGGGCTTCGTCATTCGGGCTTTTCCCAGAGGGTTTGTCGCCGGACGGAATTGGCCTTACAATGGGTGTTTCGACCATTTGGAATCCCCGACGACTTAAAGAAGCATGCAGATACGTAACTTCTCGATTATCGCTCACATTGACCACGGTAAGAGCACGCTGTCGGACCGGCTGCTAATGCGGGCCGGCGCAATCACCGAGCGTGAGTTTAAGGAACAGATCCTGGACGACATGGATCTGGAGCGAGAGCGAGGCATTACGATCAAAGCCTCGGCAGTGACGGTGTTTCACGAATATAAAGGCGAGCAGTTCATGCTCAACTTTATTGATACGCCGGGGCACGTGGACTTCCACTACGAGGTGCAGAAGGCGTTACAGGCGTGCGAAGGGGCGATCCTGGTGGTGGATGCCACGCAAGGCGTGGAAGCCCAAACGGTAGCCAACGCGTACGCAGCGGTTGAGGCAGGACTGGAAATCATTCCGGTGGTGAACAAGATCGACCTGCCCAGCGCCCGGCCGGTGGAAGTAGCCGAGGAAATCGAGCGGGTTCTGGGATTCAAGGCCGAAGACTGCATTTTGGTGTCGGCCAAGACGGGCCAGGGCGTCGATGAACTGCTGGGCCAGCTTTGTGAGAAGCTGCCAGGCCCCAGGGGACGCGCCGAGGCCCCGACGCGGGCGTTGATCTTCGACAGCCTGTACGACGATTACCGGGGCGTGATTGTGTACGTCCGGGTGATGGATGGCGAGCTGAAGAAGGGGCAAAAGATCCGGCTGATGGGTGCGGGCCGGGAACATCAGATCACGGACCTGGGGAAGCTGACGCCCAGGCCGAAGCAGGTGGAGCGGCTCGGGACCGGCGAAGTGGGATACATCGTGGCATCGATCAAGGACCTGCACGATGTGCGGGTGGGCGATACGGTGACCGACGCGATCACGCCGGCGACGGAGGCGTTGCCGGGGTATCGACCGATCCAGCAGATGGTTTACTGCGATTTTTATCCGGGTGGCAAGACGCAGTATGAAGAGCTGCGCGATGCGATGGAACGGCTGCAGTTGAACGATTCGAGTTTCACGTTCCAGCCGGAGTCGAGCGATGCCTTGGGGTTCGGGTTCCGGTGCGGGTTCCTGGGGCTCTTGCACATGGAGATCATCCAGGAACGGCTGGAGCGTGAGGCGCACATTGATGTGGTGCAGACAGCCCCGACGGTCACCTATGAGGTTCAGTTGACCGATAAGTCGGTGATTCGAATCGATGCCCCGAGCGACTTGCCGGACCTGTCGCAGGTGCTGGAGATTCGCGAGCCATTCATCAAGGTGGACTTGATTGTGCCCTCCGACAGCGTGGGGGCGATGATGAAGCTATGCGAAGACCGGCGAGGAACCTACAAGAAGACCGAGTACATCGGCCCGACGCGGGTGATTTTGCAATATGAGATGCCGCTGGCCGAGGTGATTTACGACTTTTACGACCGGCTGAAGAGTGCCACCAAGGGGTATGGCACGATGGACTACGACCTGATCGGGTTCCGGGCTGGGAATCTGGTGAAGATGGATATCCTGGTGAACGGCGATCGGGTGGATGCCTTGAGCATCATTGTGCATCAATTGAAAGCCGAGTCGCGTGGGCGGAAGCTGCTGCTGCGGCTGAAAGAGGAAATCGATCGGCATCTGTTCGAGATACCGCTGCAGGCGGCGATCGGCGGGAAGATCATTGCCCGCGAGACGATCAAGTCGGTGGGCAAGAACGTCACGGCCAAGTGCTACGGCGGCGACGTGACGCGAAAGCGCAAGTTGTTGGAGAAGCAGAAGGAAGGCAAGAAGCGCATGAAGCGTGTGGGATCGGTGGATATCCCGCA
This sequence comes from Bacillota bacterium, assembly GCA_050261455.1. Taxonomy (GTDB): domain Bacteria; phylum Planctomycetota; class Phycisphaerae; order Tepidisphaerales; family Tepidisphaeraceae; genus JAPLNB01. The sequence continues at coordinate 7,452 of JBLNDH010000649.1, read as the reverse complement.
GGAGGCGTTCATGGCGATCCTGGAAACGGAAGATTGAGCGTCTTGTTCACCCCGGAGGACACGAAGGCAGAACAAGACAGAAGAGCGGAGCAAGACAGGCAGTTTGTAGGGGCGACGCATGCGTCGCCCCTATTTTTTGATGAATTGGCTGGGGGATCGGGGGGATTGGGGGTCGCAGGAGGTTAGGAGCGGCTTGTCATAGCGGGCGGGCTGACTAGAATACTTACCTTTTGTCCGTGGGGCTCTAGGCTGAAAAAAGGAGTCTTTGTGGCTAAGCATGCGCGTCGAACCGGGAAGCTGCGCTTTGGAATCGTGGGTTGTGGGTCGGTCGGGCCTACTCATGCAGGGGCACTGCTGCGAATTGAGGATGCGGAATTGGTGGCCGTGGCGGACATTATTCCGGAACGGGCCAAGGCCTTGGCAGACAAGATCGGCCTGAAGAAGGTCTACAACAGCGACAAGGAACTGATTGCCGACCCGGAGATTGATTGCGTGTGCTTCGCGACGCCATCGGGGATGCATGCGGACCATGCGATTCGGGCGATGCGGGCGGGGAAGCATGTCATCGTCGAGAAGCCGATGGAGATCACGCTGGAGGCGTGCGATCGGATGATCGCCGCTCAGCGTGAGACGGGGATGAAGCTGTCGGTCATCAGCCAGCACCGGTTCGACGCGGCCAGCAAGATCGTCAAGGACGCGATCGATTCGGGCAAGCTGGGCAAGATCATCCTGGCGGACGCGCAAGTGAAATGGTGGCGGAAGCAGGAGTATTACGATTCGGGCGACTGGCGTGGCACGTGGGCACTGGATGGCGGCGGATCGCTGATGAACCAGGGCGTGCACACGGTGGATGTGCTGCAGTGGCTGGTGGGCGGCGTGAGCCAGGTGTTCGGGCATACGCTGACCGGGGCGCATGAGCGGATCGAAGTCGAAGATATCGCGGTGGCGGCGCTGAAGTTCAACTGCGGCGCGATCGGCACGCTGACGGCGACGACGGCGGCATTTCCGGGAGCACCGGTGCGGATCGACATTTACGGTACCGAGGGTTCGGCGATCATCGAAGGCGATCGGCTCAAGGCGATGGTTCTGAAGAATGGCGAAACCTACACCGCCGAGCAGGCCTCGCGGGATGCGATCTCCGTGGCACAGGGTGGCACGGCGTCGGTGAAGGACGAGACGACGCAGAATGCCCTATCGAAGGACAAGAAGCCGGGCTGGGGCGATGCCCATCGGGCAGAGATCCTGGATTTCATCCACGCGATCCGCGAGGACACACAACCGCTGATCGACGGGCCGGCGGCACGAAAGCCGGTGGAAGTGATCCTGGGGCTGTACGAATCCGCCCGCACGAACCGGCCAGTAACCATCGGCGGCTCGCATAGCGAAGTGGGCGGCAACGGGAAGCCGAAGCTCGAGACGAAGGTGTTTGTGCGACCGACGCCGCAGAAGGTTTAGAAAGGGGTTCACACCCGGAGAGGAATCCGGGTCGTCGCTTCGCTCCGAACCCGGCGTGAGGATGACGAAGCGGATTCTGAGCAGTGAACTGATTGGGAAGGAAGGATTCAGGGGCGACGCATGCGTCGCCCCTGTTTTCGTTTGCGCTATTGAGCGAGGGGTTGCATATGAGAAAGCCCAGGGACTGGGGCTCACTGGCATGCATCCGTGGGCGTTCACCCATGGTTACGATGAAGGATTACCAGGGCAAGCCTGCGCGGTCACGCGGTGGATGGCGTACTCGAGGCTTTGGAAGCTGATCGGTTTGGTCAGGTGTTCTTCGAAGCCGGCGTCGTGACTGCGGCGAATATCGGCATCCATGCCAAAGCCGCTGATCGCGATGCCTTTGATCCCATGCCGGAGCTTGGCCTGCCGCATCAGTTCCAATCCGCTGCCGTCGGGCAGCCCCAGATCGGAGATGATCAGGTCAACGGGGTGGTTGTCCAGGGATTTCAGGGCGGCCTCCACGCTGCCAGCGATGGCCACCTCGTGGTCGCTGGCGCGCAGGAGCCGGGCCAGGGTACGTGCGGTGTCCGCATGATCCTCGACCAGGAGGATGCGAAGCCCCGGCTTTGCCACGCCCGGGGTGGTGGGTTGACCCGCATGGGGCCGCTCAGCGTGTTTGGGTTCAGTCGTCGCCAAGGCGACGGTGAAGGTACTGCCCTTGTGGGGGCCGCGGCTGAAAGCCTGGATGCTGCCGCCGTGGGCTTCGACGACGGCTCGGCAAATGGTCAGACCCAGGCCCACCCCTCCTGCGCGTGTGCCATGGGATCCCTCGATCTGCTCAAAGGCTTTGAAGATCCGCGAGAGCATGTCCGGCTCGATGCCGATGCCGGTATCGGTAACATCGATGACCATTCGGCCGGCCTCATCGTTGCTGGTGCGGACGGTGATGCTGCCACCGGCGGGCGTGTACTTGGTGGCGTTGTTCAGTAGATTCCACAGCACCTGCTGCAGCCGAGACGAGTCGCCCCGAACATGGTGCCTGCGAGCCTTGAGTTCGGTGGCAACGTGGAGCTCCCTGCCATTGATGGCGCTGCGGCAGATATCCAGGGCGTTGTAGATCACCTCGTGAATATCGACGACCTGCATGGCCAATTGCAGTTTTCCGCGGGCAATTCGCGTCAGGTCCAGCAGATCATCGATCAGGCGGGCCTCCAGCTCGATGTTGCGGTGGATGATCCGGATCGACTCGGAGATGCTCTCGGGCAGATTGGGCTGATTGTCCAGACACGCGATGCTGGCCAGGACCGGGGTCAACGGGGTTCGCAGTTCGTGGCTCAGGACGGCGAGGAATCGATCCTTGGCAGAGTTGGCGCGTTCGGCCATCTCTTTGGCCTCTCGCAATTCGTTTTCGTGGCGTTTGCGTTCGGTGATGTCGCGGGCAACCCAGACGACGTAGCCATCGATCATCGGAGAGATGTTCGCGGCAAACCACCGCTCGGCTCCATTGATGACCATCTTGTAGTCGGCGTGAGTTGTCTGGCCCGATGAGAGGGCACGCTGGACAATGCCAAGCAGGTAATCGGCCTGGGCCTTGGGGAATACCTCATGCAGTGTTTTGCCCAGCAGCTCTTCCGGGGGCCTATAGAGCAGTTCCCGGGCTCCGGCGACGACCTTGGCATAGCGGCCATCGGCATCCAGGACCAGAACGACGTCGGTCATGGACGCGATCAGGGCTCTGAGCTCGGACTCGGAGGCGACCAACTTGGTCTCCGCCACCTTTCGATCGGCCATTTCCGCGACTTTGTGCTCGGTGACGTCGCGTACAATGACAATGGCTTGGTCCTCGGAGAATGACGAGAGCCGGGCCTCGAAGAACCGCTGTCCTGTGGGCAAATCGAGCGTGAATTCGAGGTCTGCCACGGTGTGATCGCTGATGACGTGAGTCAGGGCATTGTGGAAACGTTTCCCGATCTCCAACCCATAAACGTCGTGCAGGTGGCGACCGAGATAGACCGTCGGGGGCAAGCGGAGCTGGCCGACGTCGCCGGGATTGTAGTCGAGAATCGTGCCGTCGCGGGCCAGTCGCATGTACTGATACGGCAGCGACTCAACGACCGATTGCAGTTCATCGGTACGTTGGCGTAACTGGCTCTCGACACGCGAATGCTGGGCAACGATCTGGGATAAAGCCGACGCCGTGCGGCGCAGTTCCAGTTGCGCCACGGCCTGGCGACTGAGGGCACGCAGGGCCTCTTGCTGACGATCGCTCAGTTGCCTGGGCGTATGGTCGAGGACGCAGATGGTTCCCAACGCCCCGCCGAGGGGTGTAACCAGGGGAGCACCGGCGTAAAAACGAATGCTGGGGTCGGCCCTTACGAGGGGGTTGTCGGCGAACCGCGCATCCTGCGTGGCATCCGGGATCGTGAATACATCCTCCTGGAGGATCGCATGGGCACAGAACGCCACGTCGCGTGAGGTCTCGGCAATGTTGAGGCCGACTTTGGACTTGAACCATTGCCTGTGCGCATCGATGAGAGTCATCAGGGCGACCGGCGTCCCACAGATTTCGGAAGCCAGAAGGGTGAGATCATCGAACGACTGTTCAGGCCCCGTATCGAGAATCTGGTAGGCTCGCAGAGCTTCAAGACGTGCCGCCTCATTGTCAGGCACAGGCGCCTTCATCCGCAACGCTCCTCTGTCAGCCCGGATCGCATACCCCCGGATCGCATACCCCTTTTCCCCTCGCGAAAGGTGAGTCTAGCACTGGTCCAATCCATAGGCAAAGGCCATTTTGCCATCGATACTTAGGTGCATTGAGGCAAGCCATCTGAGCAGCCGGTTGCAATTGCAGACAGCGTTATGTACGCAAGGCGATTGTGTTTGCCGAAGCCTCCATGGCCGACCGATGCGCGAAATAGCAGCAGCGGTGTGTCTCTGGACATCGGTTGCCTGCTTTGTGGACAGGTTCCACAACGCGTAGGAGCCATGGGGCTGCGTAAACCGCGGTTTTGCACTTGGCATTGGCTTTGCATGGTCTTCAGGAAGACGGCCTGATCTTAGGCGTTGCAGGATGAGCAGGCAGACCTGAACAATATCGGTTTTCTTCGCCATTGTTTTGAGACGCATCAGGGTATCGCGCGTGCCCTGGATGTATCGGAAAAGCGTGCGAGGGGATCGTGCTCTGGGTCTGCGCAGGCATATTTACAAGTTACGGGACTCTTGCTGGGAACGGGCTATGCGAGAAACAAGACGACTAAATCGGAGTTGGATTTCAGCAGGTTTATTGGGCGTATTGGCGTTGGCGGCACTACCCGCCTTGGCGCTGGCCGATCAGGGCGCTGCCGCGGTGACTGCGGATGACGTCAAGAAGATCATCAATGATTCATCGGCCACCTATGTAGCGAACACGGTTTGGACACTCATTGCGGCCATGCTGGTGTTCTTCATGAACGCCGGTTTTGCCACACTGGAGACAGGTTTGTGTCGGCGGAAGAACGCCGTCAATATTTTGGCCAAGAACTTCATCGTGTTCGGCATCAGCTCGATCGCGTTCTGGTTCATCGGATTCGGGCTGATGTTCGGCAACGGCAACGGGTTTGTGGGCACGACGGGTTTTACGCCCAGCCTGATGCCATCAGAAGGCGCGAACTTCTCCAGCATGGCCTGGAGCAACGTGCCGATCGTCACGAAGTTCTTCTTCCAGCTGGTCTTCGCAGGAACGGCGGCCACGATCGTGTCCGGTGCGGTCGCCGAGCGCATCAAGTTCGGCACGTTCATGGTCTTCAGCTTCGTGATCGTGGCGTTCATCTACACGATTCCGGGCCACTGGATCTGGGGCGGCGGCTGGTTGTCCACCTTCAAGGTGGGCGATGTTCTGACCCCCTTCCATGACTTTTCGGGTTCGGGCGTGATTCACTCCTGTGGCGGCTGGGCGGCGTTGGCGGGTGTGCTGCTGCTGGGGCCGCGGATCGGCAAGTACAATGTGGATGGCACAGCTAATCCGATTCCGGGTCACAACATGGGCCTGGCCGCGATCGGCACGTTTATCCTGTGGCTGGGCTGGTTCGGGTTCAATCCCGGTTCGACGATGGCGGCCACGCCGCAAATCGGCCACATCGCGGTGACCACAAACACCGCGGCTGCCTTCGGCTCGGTGGCTGCGACGATCACGGCTTGGTTGGTGTTGGGCAAGCCGGACTTCAGCATGATCCTCAACGGGTGCCTGGCGGGTCTGGTGGCGATCACGGCTCCGTGTGCGGTGGTCACGGTGCCGGCTGCCGCGGTGATCGGCACCATCGCGGGCGCCGTGGTCGTGCTGGCGGTTCTGTTCTGGGATAAGCTGCGGATCGATGACCCGGTGGGTGCCCTGTCCGTGCACCTGGTAGGCGGCACCATGGGCGTGTTGGCGGTCGGGATCTTTGCCTCGCCGGAGGTCATCAAGGAATACGCGATGGAAGCGGCCTGCCAACCCGGCCTGCTCTACGGTGGCACGAAGCAAATCGTGACTCAGCTGGTTGGGTTTGCCTCGATCGGTGGCTTCGTACTGGCGACGTCGCTGATCACCTGGGCAATCCTCAAGGCAACGATGGGCATGCGGGTGACGGCGCAAGAGGAAATGGAAGGTCTGGACGTCGGCGAGCATGGCATGGAAGCCTACCCGGGCTTCGCGGGCGAAGCCGTGGGTGTCACGGATCTATCCTCAACGACCAGCTCCACCGTTCCTGGCCGAGCTGTTGTCGCGGAAGCATAAACCATCGCAGGACGCGCACTCCGCGAAACCACGCGCCGCAAGGCGCGTGGTTCTTTTTTGTATTCCAGAATGGCACGGAGCGCCCGCCATCCAAAACAGCAACCCTGGTCGAAATGGAGCCCTGTGCTTATTGCATGACCATCGGACAATATCATCAGGGCACATCACACCCCAAAGAAGCGGCATTCTGGCTGGCATAGCCATTGCCTTTGCCTTCGACGAACTTGCCGTGAGCGGCCCGTGGACTGCCAGTGTAGGCAGGGCTCGTAAGGGGCCGTCGAACAGGTACCGCATCGATACCCTGCGAGGTGTGATTGACTATGAATGCTGCACACATTCCATGGAGCTGTCGTATGGGCTGGTTTGCACTGGCCCTGGGATTGGGTCTGGCCTTCCTGCTGGTAAACACGGCACAGGCGGGCGAACCACAGCCCGATCGAACCGGCGATTTCATGATGGCGCCGTCGGCGACGTCGGTGCCCAATTACACGACGCCGGATCCTGAGAAGGCGACAACCAAGGATTTGGCGACGGCCATTGATGCGGTCGCCAAGAGCACTTCGCGGAACTTTTACGCAACCAACTTCGCATGGACTCTCGTGGCGGGCTTTCTCGTCATGTTCATGCAGGCGGGATTTGCCCTGGTGGAGACGGGGCTCTGCCGGGCCAAGAATGCCGCTCATACCATGTCGATGAACTTCCTGGTGTATGCGTTGGGCATGACCGGGTTCTTCATCTGTGGCTTTGCGTTCATGTGTGGCGGGGCCAACGGAAGCTTCATCGGGGGCCCGGCCAGCCTGGGCGGGACACCAACGCTCGATAGCATGATCAAGATCGGTGATTGGGGCATTCTCGGCAAAGCCGGTTTCTTCCTCAGCGGCAAGGGTTACGATGCCCAGGCGATCGTGTGGTTCCTGTTCATGATGGTTTTCATGGACACGACCGCGACCATTCCGACCGGCGCGTTGGCGGAGCGGTGGAGCTTCAAGAGCTTCTTCATCTTCAGCCTCTTCATCGGCGCCGTCACCTATCCGATCTATGGTTGCTGGGTGTGGGGCGGCGGGTGGCTGGCGCAGCTGGGCAAGCTGGCGGGCATTGGGCACGGCGTGGTGGACTACGCCGGCTCCTCCGTGGTGCACATGCAAGGGGGATCGATCGCGTTGATTACGGCCTTGCTGCTTGGGCCTCGCATTGGCAAATATGATGAGAACGGCCGGCCTAAGCCCATCCTGGGACACCACATCCCCATGGTGATCGTGGGT
>JBLNDH010000648.1:0-10089 GCA_050261455.1 Bacillota bacterium | reverse complement strand
TCGGCGCCAAGCCGATCGGCGTGGTGTTCAATCGTGCCGAGCCAACGGATTTCTACCAATCCGTTCAGATGACGAGCCTGCGGTCGTCCGTTCCGCGGCAGGTCCCCGCAGGAGCGCCCAGAACGAACCTGCAGGAGCCTTCGCGTCTAGGGCCGGTGGTTCGGTCGGTGGAATCGCTTTTGCCTCCCGGAAATGGAGATCCCCAGACATAGTCCGGCGTGCGGTTCGTGGGGAGCCCACGCGAGAGCGCTGGTCAGTTGCTGATGCGGCGCCACACTTGAGTTCAGCTCATCACAGAGAGATTCAGTTATGCTCCACGAGAAGACGTTGCAGGCGGAAATAATTCCGGAGCCCAGCGACCAAGAGGTTGCCGATCCCATTTCGATCACTCCAAACCGATCGTGGTACCTGGGAGGCAAGTTGGTCCTGGACTGGATCGTTACGATGCTTCTGGCGGTGATGCTTGCGCCGCTGATCCTGCTGCTGGCGGCGCTGGTGAAACTGACATCGCCGGGACCGGCTTTCTATCGCCAGGTCCGTCTCGGGCAGAACAAGCGTCCATTCTCCATTTACAAGTTGCGCACCATGACCCAGAACTGCGAAGCCACAACCGGGCCGGTCTGGTCCAATGCCAATGACCCCCGGGTCACGCGAATCGGGCGGTTTCTCCGGGATACCCACCTCGACGAGTTGCCGCAGTTGTGGAATGTACTTCGCGGCGAAATGAGCCTGATTGGCCCTCGCCCGGAACGACCTGAATTGGTGGCACGTCTCGAGCGCCTCATTCCCCATTACGCGGATCGGCTGCAACTGCGTCCGGGATTGACCGGTCTGGCCCAGGTACAGTTGCCGGCGGACTCCGACGTCTCCGATGTCCGCCGCAAGCTGTCCCATGACTTGTACTACCTGCGTGAGCTGAGCCTTGGGCTGGATCTGCGAATCCTCATCTGCACGCTGTTCCACCTCGCGTCGCTCTGTTTGAACAGCGTCGGCAGGCTCTTCGTCAGGTCCTGCGCCAAGGCTGTTGAAAATCAGCTTGAAACGTCTCCTTACCTCGGCGGGGAGACGCGCCAGGTGAAAACGGCGTAGGTTTTGCGACTCGGAAGGAGCTTCTGGTGGATCGTGCTGTGGTGGCCAGTAGTGGGATCATGGAACGGAGCGCATCGATGGCGGCTCCGGCGCGGCGCCACGACCTGGGCTTCGCGCTGTTTGTCCTCCTGACCGGTACGATCTTCACGAGGCCGTCCGAGATTATCTCCGGGCTCCAGAATGCGCCAATTTACGCGATCCTGATCATCGCCTGCCTTGCCATCTACCTGTCCCGGATCCTTGGGCAACTGACGCTCCAGTCGCTGCGAAGCAATCCGATTACGTTGTGCGTCGTCGGGTTGCTGGCGGCGGTGATGATCTCGCGGATCTCCCATTTCGCGATTGCCGACGCCATCGATGGGGGATGGATCTTCACCAAGGTCCTGCTGTATTACCTGCTGCTGGTCAGCGTGTTGGAGTCGCCGGCCAAGGTGCAGGCGTTCCTGTTGTGGCTGGTGGCGTGGATGCTGGTTCTCGCGATCCTGCCCCTGCTGCAGTATCACGGGATCGTCAACTTATCGCTTCTGATGCCCCTGAAGGAACGCGATCTGGATGCGGTGACCGGCCAGGAACTTGCCGTGACGCGGCTCATCGGGATTGGAATCTATGGCGATCCGAATGACTTGGCGCACATCCTGGCGGCGGGCGTGCCGATCTGCCTGTATGCCCTGGGGCAGCGCCGCTTCGGCAAGATGCGCTATGGCTGGCTCGTGCCTTTGGGCTTGTTCGTGTACGCGATTACCTTGACCAAGTCCCGCGGCGGGCTGATTGCCCTGTTGTCCGGAATGGTTGCCTTCTTCCTGTTGCGCTACGGCTGGCGTAGAACGCTGCTGCTGGGCATTCTGGCGATGCCGATATTGCCCCTGCTTCTTTCCGATCGGCAGATCGAGATCTCCACGCACGAACAAACGGGGCAGGAGCGAATCCAGATGTGGAGCGACGCCCTGTTCGCCCTTCGCAACAACCCCCTGTTTGGGTTGGGCGCGTGGCAGTTTGGCGGCGACGACGAACTGGTTGCCCACAACTCCTACATGCAGGCTTATGCCGAACTGGGTTTGTTTGGGGGAACCCTGTTCCTGGGGATGTATTACCTGGCTTTGCGCGAAACGAGCCGACTCGCCATGCAAGCGGCACCACCCGTTCACGCGCAGCTGGTGCCGCTGCTGCCCTGCCTGGCGGCATCGCTCGTTGCCTATGCCGCCGGCATGCTGACCCTGACACGCAACTACATCCCGCCGACGTTCCTGTTCCCGGGCTTGGCAACCGTTTGCCTGGGATTTGTGCTCCCCGTGGCGAAGCCAACGCTGAGAAGGGTCGACTGGCGCCTGCTGCGGCATCTGCTGCTGATCAGCGTCGTGTTCGTGGTTGGCACACGTATCTTCGTTCGCCTCGCTGTCCGCTGGTAAGGTCCATCTGCTTCTGGACGGGTTCCGATTGCGCGACCATCGATGAGTACGACTCGCATTATTGCTCGCAATGTGATCTGGAATTGGGGCGCCTTGGCGGCCAACCTGTTGGCCGGGTTCATCGTCGCGCCATTTCTGGTCCACCACCTCGGCGAGACCGGCTATGGCTTGTGGATTCTGATCGCCTCTCTGATCGAGTACTTCGGACTGCTGGACATCGGCATTCGCGGCGCCATGGGCCGGCAGATCGCGTTCTACCATGCCAAGCACGATCGGCAGGGCCTGAACGAAACGCTGAACACGGCCCTGGCGATCCTCTGCGCGGGCGGCGGGGTGGCGCTGCTGGGCACCCTTGGCGTGATCCTCGTCTTCTTCCGCATCTTCGAGGTGCCCCCGGACCAGGTCGCCAACGTCCGGACGGCGCTGCTGCTCATCGGCGTGACCCTGGTGCTGTGGCTTCCATTGAGCCTTTTCGACGCCGTCCTCTGGGCATATCAGCGATTTGACCTGATCAACGCCGTTGGCATCGTCAGCGCGGTCGTCCGCGTGGCGACAACCTTCTATTTCATCGGCCGGGGCTACGGCCTGGTCGCGCTGTCGATCATCAACCTGCTGACGCTGGCGTTTCCCCAAGCCCTCAAAGGCGTGCTCGCTTTCTGGCATGATCGTCAGCTGCGCCTCGGCACGCGGTACCTCAGCAGGAACGCCCTCCGGGCCTTGTTCGGAATCGGCTTCTGGAACTGCCTGTTGACCTTGGCGACCATCTGCAACCGGCAGGTCGGGTCCGTCATCATCGGCGCGCGTCTGGCGGTGGACCTGGTGACGCCCTTCAGCGTCGCCATACGCCTCATCGGTTACGGCCGCGAGTTCCTGGTGGCCGGCACCGGCGTGCTGACCCCGCTGGTCATCAAGTACCACGCTGGCGAACAACTCCGGCAGCAAAAACAGTTGTATCTGGAAGGCAGCAAGTACTGCCTCATCCAGGCGATCTTCTTCACGGCCGTCTTCATCGTCCTGGGCCGGCAGATCATCGTCCTGTGGATGGGCGAGGCGCTGGAGCCGGCGTATCCGCTGCTGCTGATCCTGACCCTCGGCGAAGCGCTGCCCATGTCGCAATGGGTCGGCTTCAGCGTCATCATCGGCAAATATCACCACAAGATGCTCGGCTGGCTCGGCATCATCGAAAACGTCCTGGCGATCGCGCTGGCGTGGGTGCTGGTTCGGCCTTACGGGATGATCGGCGTGTGCCTGGCGTTCGCCATCCCCGGCATGGTTTGCCGTGGCCTGTTCCAGATGATCTATGCATGTCGACTGGTCGGGGTGTCCATCCAGGCCTATCTCGCTCAGGTTCTGCTGCCGGTGTTGGCGGCTGCGACGCTACCCGTGATCGGGCTGATCGCTGCCGTGCACTGGCATGCCCCACGCAACTGGCCGGAACTGCTCCTTTACATCGCGCTCTATGGTATAGCGCACCTGCTGGTCATGGTCCCCTTGGTGGGAAGCTGGTGGCTGCGGCGTCGCAAGTTGCCGGCAGGCATCATCGCATCTTGGCGGAGCCTGGCTCATCGTCTGGTCGTCGCGCTCCAGGCCAATCGTTGATCGGGGCCCGTTGCTGATCGGGAATACCTGGCCGTCTGTTCCTTTACGAGCCGTTTCCCATGGTAGTCCAACCCTCTCCCGTTGTGCAGGCCGCGACCGAAGACGCCACCGTCGAGGTGATCCGCGACGTCGAGCCGTGGCAACGTCTTCGGCCCGAGTGGGACGAGCTGTTCCAGGCCAGTCCCACCGCATCGCCTCCCTTGCGCTTCGACTGGCTGTGGCATTGGTGGCGCATCTACGGACCGGCGTACGGCAACCATGGCCAAGGCCTGCGCATTCTGACCTTCCGCCGACAATCACGCCTCATCGGGGTGGTTCCCCTTTATGAAATGATCAAGCGCAGCTGGGGCGTCCCCGTTCGCCGCCTCGGGTTCATCTCCACCGGCGAGGCCGAATTCGAGGAAACCTGCGCCGATTACCTCGACCTGCTGCATCTGCCCGGCGAGCGCGAAATGTGCATGGAGGCTCTGGTGTCGGCGCTGTGCGATCGGCGCACGCTTGCGTGGGATGAACTCGAGCTGTTCGACATGTCCGGCCGTTCTCCTTTGATAGACCTGCATGGCCGGCTTCGCGGGTGCCAGACCTCGCTGGCCAGCAGCGACACGTGCCCGATTGCCAACATCGCTGGCGGCTTGGAGGCCTTTCTCGAAAGGCTCTCCGCCAACACCCGACAGCAGGCCCGCCGGCGCTTGCGTATGGCACAGAAGGCCGGCGCGATTCTCGAACGGGCCATGGACAGTTCCGAGGTGGACCCCTACTTCGATGACCTGATTCGCCTCCACCAGCAGCGCTGGAACGCCATCGGCCAACCCGGGGTCTTCGCCTCCTCACGCTTCACCGAGCTGCATCGCACCCTGGCCCGGTCCTGGGTTCCAACCGGCAAGGCGATCCTGGTGCGTTTGTCGTTGGACGGCCAAGCGATGGCCGTCATCTACGGCTTTCTGGTCGGCACCAAGTTCGACTTCTACCAGAGTGGCGTCGCCATCGACGAGCCCTCGGGATTGCAGAGTCCCGGCATGGTCGCGTTTCTGATGCTCAAGGCCCATCTGGCCGAGCGCGGTATCACACAGTTCGACTTCCTGCGGGGGGCCTCCCCCTACAAGCAGCGGCTGGCAACCGACTACTGCCCCATGATTCGGCTGTGCGCCGTGCGTCCTGGCGTCCGCACGCGGGTCTTTGCGATCTCCAACTTCGTTCGGCGTCTGGCCTCCAAGAGCCGCCGTGTCCTTCGTGCCGCCACCGTCGTGTAAGTTGCCGTTTGCCTTCATTCATCGTTCGGAGATTCACGTGATCAACAAGGCCCAACTGGTTTCGCGTCTGCTGGTCCTCAGCGGGCTGGGCACGCTGTTGCGAAAGGCCAATACGCTGCGGGGCATCGTTGTACCGACCTACCACCGCATCGGCGACCCCGGTCGCAGCATTCTGGACCATGGCGTCTTCAGCGCTACGCCGGAATCCTTCGAGGCCCACGTGAAATTCCTCAAGCGCCATTTCGATGTGATCGGGCCGGCGGATCTGCCCGGCTTGCTCGCCAAAGGCACCGGCCGCTACGTGCTGATCACGTTCGACGACGGCTACCGCGACAACTACGAGCTGGCCTTTCCCATTCTCAAGTCCCACGGCGTGGGCGCGACCTTTTTCATCGCCACGGGTTTCATCGATCGCCCCCGGCTGGCCTGGTGGGACGAAATCGCCTGGATGGTCCGGACCAGCTCGCGCACCTCGCTGCCGTCTTCGCAATGGCTTCCATCGCCAGTCGTCTTCGAGGAGCCTGATCGCAAACGTGCCATCGACAAGCTCCTGAGCCTCTACAAGGCGCTGCCTGGCCATCTCACGGCCGCGTACCTGGAGCATCTGGCCGAGGCGACTGGCACCGGCCGCTGCAACCTGGACATGACCAACACCTGGATGACCTGGGACATGCTCCGGGAGATGAAGGCCGCCGGCATGTGGATCGGCGGGCACACCGCCAATCACCCGATCCTCGCCGGTCTCCCCCCGGATCAGCAGGAGCAGGAGATCGCCCGATGCCGCGAGCGTATCGAAACCGAGTTGCATCAGCCGATGAAGTGGTTCAGCTATCCACGCGGCAAGCCCGATGCCTTCAACGACATCACCCGACGCTGCCTGAAGCAGCAAGGGGTGGAACTGGCCTTCAGCTATTACAGCGGGTACCGCCGTTTTGATCAGTGGGACCCCTACGACATCCGCCGCACCCCCGTGGAGACGGACACCTCCCGCTATCAGTTCCAGACGATGATGTCGATCCCCCAGCTTTTCGCCTGATTATGGCAAACGCTCCAACAACCCCCATGGAAAGCGTGCTGGTTCTGCCGGAGACGCAGCCCAAGCGGTCAGCCAAAGCCCGGCTCAAAGCCCTCGTCGCCGCGGCGCTGACCCTCGCGAAGAACGCCGCCTTCCGCGCTTATCTTTATTGCGGCTACGTCTCGCTGCGCGATCGCGTACTTAGTCTTCTGGGCCGCTCGCGAATCGTGGTGCTCACGTATCATCGGATCGGCGGCCGCGATCTCCTCAGCAAGCCCACCGAGGAGTTCCGCCGCGACCTGCAGTGGCTGAAGCAACACTATGAGTGCATGACTTTGGCCGAGTTGCATGATCGCCTCCGCTCCAATCAACCGATCCGCCGGCCAATTGCGGTGGTGACCTTCGATGACGGCTATCGCGACAACTTCACTGCAGCGGTCCCCGTGCTCCTGGACGAGGGGGTCCCGGCCACCTTCTTTATCGCCACCGGCTTCATTGGGACCCATCGCGAATTTCCCCATGATCTACGCGCCGGCGCCGCCCAGCCCTACCCCAAACTGACCTGGGGCGATCTGCACGCCATGGAGCGGGCGGGTTTTGAGGTGGGATCTCACACGGTCAACCATGCGGACCTCGGGCAAGCCGACGATGCAACCGCTCAATGTGAGCTGGCCGAATCCCTCCTGGCACTCAGCCGTCGGCTCGGCATCCGCCCGCGCGCCTTCGCATTCCCCTGGGGCAAGCCAGCCAATATGTCCGAATTCGCGATCGAGAAGGCCAGACAGCTCGGCTACTACGCGGCTGTTTCCGCGTACGGCGGCTCCAATCGCCGCTGCACCGACCCATTCCGCCTTCGCCGGATCGATGCCGGCAACGGCCAGCTCGATTTCCTGGCGTTTCGCGCGCGGGTGGCCGGGTTCGATCCCGGTCCCCTGCGACTGCGCCTGCGGCATGGGCGTTCGGCCCAGCCGTCATTCCCGCGGAGGTAGTCCTATTCGCTACGCAATCATCTCCGATATTCATGCCAACCAGGAGGCACTGCTGGCGGTCCTCGCTGCCATTGCCGCAGAACGGATCGACCGCATCGTCTGCCTGGGCGACCTTGTCGGCTACTATGCCAACCCCAACGAGTGCGTGCGGCTGGTCGAGGCACAAGGCATCCCCTGCATCCGAGGAAACCATGACGCGGTGGCCGCCGGACTCCATGAGCCGATCGACTTCACGGAGACGGCCCGCCACGCCATCCTCTGGACCAAGATCCAGCTGACCTCCGACACGATGGACCGTTTGCGACAATTGCCCGTGTGCCAGGTGATCGACGACCAGTTCGTGATCGTCCACGGCGCACTGCATCCGCAGCCCAATGAGCACGTAAGGCTGAATACGCCCGAACAAGCCCGCGAATCGTTCCACCAGCTTCTCTCCGGGTACCCCGGCCTGCGCATCTGCTTCTTCGGACATACCCACCATCAAGCCGTCTATGAATGGCAGAAGGGTCAGATCTCCAGCGTGTCCGGAGAATGCATTGCTCTGAAGAGCGGCGCTCACTACCTGGCGAATCCCGGCAGCGTGGGCCAGTCGCGCAGTAGCGACCCGCGGGCCGGGTTCCTGGTCTTTGATGCAAGCGCGCAAACGCTCCAGTTTCATCGCATTGACTACGACTGGCGACTTCCCCGCCGCAAGGCCGAACAAGCCGGACTGCTGCCCCGGCGAAGCCTCTTGAGGCGCTCGGCCTCCTGGCTGTGGCATCACTCGCGACCTGCCCGCCACCGCGTCTCGGCGTTCTCGACTTGAAGGAGTCTGTATGTACGTTACCTCGTCCGATCGCTGTGCCCCTGAGCTCAAGCTCCCCGAGGGGGTGCAGCCACTACTCTGCTGCCCCATCTGTCAGGCCGACTTGAACATGGCCGCACATGAGCTGACCTGCACCAACCCTGCCTGCAAAGCCGTCTTCCCTGTGGCCGATGGCCTGCCTGTCCTGATCAATGAGGCCAACAGCGTCTTCTCCTTCGAAGACTTCCTTGCGCATCGAAACACGACGTTCGGCCAGATGTCCAAGGTGATGGAAGTGATATCGGAGCATCTGCCCTGGCTGACGGCCAATTACAAAGCCAAACAGAACTACCGGCGATTGGCCGAATTGCTCCTCCAGAACAGCGCCAATCCCAAGGTGCTGGTCATTGGGGGAAGCATCATGGGCGCCGGCATGGAGGCGCTGGCACGCCATCCCGGCATCCAGCTGATCGAGTCCGATGTCTCACATGGGCCCCGAACCGCTTTGATCGCCGATGCGCACGATCTTCCTTTCAAGGAAGGTTCCCTCGATGGCGTGGTCATCCAAGCGGTGCTCAATTGTGTCGTCGATCCCTACCGCTGCGTCGATCAGATCCATCGCGTGCTCAAGGACGACGGCTTGGTTTACGCCGAGACGTCCTTCATGCAGCCCGTGCTCGACGGCCGATATGACTTCACTCGCTTCACGTATCTGGGATATCGGCGTCTGTTTCGTAAGTTCCAGGACATCGATAGCGGTGCGGTGGGGGGGCCGGGGATGGCCATGGCCCTGATCTACCGCGCCCTGCTTCTGAGTTTCGCCAGGGGCAAGATCGCTCGCACCGCCGCCTCCACCTTCGCCCGGCTCACGGCATTCTGGCTCAAGTACCTCGATTACTTCCTGGTCGATCGCCCCGCAGCGCTCGATGCCACCTCGGGCTGCTACTTCCTCGGCCGCAAGAGCCAAACCGTTCTGTCGGATCACGAGTTGATGAAACTCTATCGAGGCAACCTGCCCAAGATCGGCGAAGACATTGCCAAGGTCAGCCAGGAAGGATCCGCCCTGTGACTACCGCCGATACGGTTCATTCCCCTTCGTCTGCGCCGGGCGTCGATCAACCGGCCCGGCCCGTGGTTTGCCCACGCACGGTGATGCAGATTACCTGGTCGTTGGTGGCCGGTGGCTCGGAAACTTACGCCCTTACCCTCGCCGCCAATCTCGATCCACGCCGGTATCGCGTCGCCTTCTGTGCCGTCGATCAAGGCGGCGCCCTGGAGCCGGAAATCGCCCGCCTCGGCATCCCCTGCTCCATCATGCACCGCCGGCCAGGCATTGACCTTCGGCTCATGTGGCGGCTCTACCGCCTTTTCAAGCAAACACGCGTGGATGTCATCCACACCCACCATTTCAATCAACTGTTCTACAGCCTCCTGGGTGCCAAGCTCGTGGGGGCCCGCATCATCCACACCGAGCATTCCATCGAATGCTACAAGAAGCGCCGCCTCCGCCTTGCGCTGCGGCTGCTCTCGCTCTTCTGCCATCGCATCACTGCGATCGGTTCCGATGGCCAGCGATTCCTGCTTGAGAATGTGGGCATCCCTGCCCGAAAGCTCCAGGTGGTTCACGCCGGCGTGGATCTGGCCCGATTCACTGAAACCCGCGCCAAGGCCCGCCAGGCCCTCGGATTCTCTGAGCAGGACCGCATCGTCACCATCGTCGCACGGCTTTCGCCGGAGAAGAACCACGCCTTGCTGCTGGCGGCCTTTGCCGACGTCATCCGCCGCGTTCCCAATGCCCGCCTTCTGATCGTCGGCGACGGCACCCACCGCGATGCGGTCCGCAACGAAATCGGCCGCCTGAATCTGGCGGCGCACGTGCAGATGCTCGGCGTCCGCCGCGATGTCCCCCGCATCCTCGCCGCCTCCGATCTGCTGGTCCTCTCCTCCGATCGCGAGG